>JALVAQ010000339.1 GCA_027011095.1 Bacteroidales bacterium | reverse complement strand
ATAAAAAAGCGATTAAACAAGCAGAAAAATTATTAGAGAAATATTTATAAAACATATAATATCATGGGAAAGTTAATAAAAGCAAGTGATTTAATTGAAAAAAGATTTGGTAAAAAAGGAACCGAATCTCGCGAGAAATTTAGGGACGAAGCATTCTCATATTATTTTGGAGAAATAATAAAAAATCGTCGGAAAGAATTGAAGCTAAGTCAAAATGATTTAGCAAAAATAGTTGGCAAAAAAAGACCTTATATTTCAAGGATTGAAAATGGTGAAGATATCCGAATATCAAATTTTGTTTTAATTGCTAATGCACTTAATTTATCAATAAACTTGACCGCAAAATAAAGCACGAAAGCACAACAATGGCTTATACTGCATACCGCAAATAATTGGAAATATGAACATTGTGTTCTGTAATTTAATATATTTGTAAGTTGAAAGATTAGTAGTAATAACTGCGGTACCCAGCATAGGCGCAACGTTAAATTAATCCTATGTCGAAAATAGAATGGAAAGCAGGCAATATGTTATATCCGCTTCCGGCGGTTATGGTAACCTGCGGAGTAAAACCCGAAGAGTACAATATAATTACGGTTTCGTGGGCAGGAACCATTAATACCGACCCGCCCATGGTATCCATCTCCATACGGGAAAAAAGGCACTCCTTTAAGCTGATAAAAGAAGCCGGCGAATTTGTTATCAATCTTACCACCAAAGATTTAGCCTTTGCTGCCGATTGGTGTGGCGTTAAATCGGGCCGTGATTTTAATAAATTCAAAGAGATGGGATTGACCGCTTTGCCTGCGTCAAAAATTGAAACACCGCTACTGGCCGAATCGCCTGTAAACATTGAATGTAAAGTAAAACAGGTAATTGAACTGGGAACCCATCATCTGTTTTTAGCAGAGGTGGTTACCGTAAATATTGACGAAAAATACCTTGATAAAAATACCAACAAATTCGACCTGCGGCAAACCAACCCCATTACCTATCTGCATGGAAGCTATTATACCCTTGGCGAAAATTTGGGACGATTCGGCTATTCGGTTCGTAAAAAAAAGGAGAAACGGAAAGATGCCGCGAAAGAGATATGAGTTAGTTACCCTTTCCTCTCCAACAATTTTTCCAACTCTTTAATTTCATCGCGCAGGCGGGCGGCTTCAATAAAGTCGAGCACCTTTACAGCAGCCTGCATATCCTTTTTGTTTTTGGCAATGGCGTCTTTCATATCTTTGGCGCTCATGTATTTTACAACCGGGTCGGCAGCAATGGTGGCAAAATCTCTTTCCACATAAGCCTTTGGCTCGGCGGGTTTATTGTCAGCCACCGCCGTTTGCCCCATGATGGAGTCGGTTGACTTAATAATTTGTTTGGGAGTAATACCGTGTTTTTTATTGTAAGCCATCTGTTTTTCACGGCGGCGGGTGGTCTCTTCCATGGTGCGCCGCATGGATTCGGTTACCTTATCGGCATAAAAAATAACCTTGCTGTTGATGTTACGTGCCGCCCTTCCCGCAGTTTGCGTCAGGGAGCGCTCCGAGCGAAGAAACCCCTCTTTGTCGGCATCCAGAATTGCCACCAAAGCCACTTCCGGGAGGTCAAGCCCTTCGCGAAGAAGGTTAACACCCACCAGCACATCATACTTACCCAACCGCAGGTCGCGCATAATTTCAACGCGGTCGAGGGTGTCAACATCAGAATGGATATAATTGGTTTTAATATTCAGGTTGACAAGATATTTTGTTAATTCCTCAGCCATACGTTTGGTGAGGGTGGTAACCAATACCCGATGGCCGCTTTTCACGGTTTTGTCAACCTCATCCAGCAAATCATCCACCTGATTGTGTGCCGGCCTGACTTCAATAACAGGGTCAAGCAGCCCTGTAGGGCGGATAAGCTGTTCCACCACAACGCCTTCCGATTGTTGCAGCTCGTAGTCGGCAGGCGTGGCGCTAACATAAATCACCTGTCCCGTCAGGCTTTCAAACTCATCAAACTTCAGGGGTCTGTTG
>JALVAQ010000338.1 GCA_027011095.1 Bacteroidales bacterium | reverse complement strand
CAAAATTGTAACATCTTTGTATATTAAAAATCATGCCAAAAATCTAACTAAAAGTTATGTTACATTGTATCAACCCTTTAGGTAAAATGCAGTTTAACTCTCTAAGTTTTCAATTTGGGAATTATGTATCAAAAATACACAAAGATTTGGTGTAATGCAATAAAAAGAGAAAAAATATGGTGTTTTTGGCGTAATTTTATGGAGAACTTGTTTAAAGTTACCCCAATGATAATGAATGTAAAAATTGTTAAACGGCTTCTTTGAATAAGAAATTATTCTGCCATGAGTTTTGTGATGATGTCGTCTAAACTGACTCCTTCGGCTTCGGCTTTGTAATTTCTAACGATACGATGCCGCAGAATGGGCAGGGCAACGGCTTTAACATCTTCAATATCGGGTGAAAATTTACCATGGATGGCTGCATGTGTTTTGGCACCTACAATAAGAAACTGTGATGCCCGCGGACCTGCTCCCCAATTGAGGAATTTGTTGGCCCACTCATGTGCTTTTGGTGTTCCCGGCCTTGTTTTGGAAACGAGGTTTACAGCATATTCGAGAACATTATCGGCAACCGGAATTTTGCGAATCAGTTGTTGGAAAAACAAAATTTCTTCTGCGTTCATCACCTCTTCGGCTTTTGCGTCTATTTCTATGGTAGTTCGTTTTACCACATTTATTTCTTCGGCAAACGAAGGGTAATCCAAAATAAGGTTAAACATAAACCTGTCCAACTGGGCTTCAGGAAGCGGGTAAGTGCCTTCCTGCTCAATGGGGTTTTGTGTTGCAAGTACAAAAAAAGGTTCCTGCAGCTTATAGGATACGCCGGCAACGGTAACCGCTTTTTCCTGCATAGCTTCCAGTAAAGCCGATTGGGTTTTAGGTGGTGTACGGTTTATTTCGTCGGCTAATATAACATTGGCAAAAACAGGCCCTTTAATAAATTTAAACTTTCTGTTTTCGTCGAGTATTTCGGTGCCGATAATATCTGATGGCATCAGGTCGGGTGTAAATTGAATTCGGTTAAACGAGAGGCCGAGCACTTTTCCAACGGTATTAACAAGCAGTGTTTTTGCCAAACCGGGTACTCCCACAAGCAAAACATGACCCTTACTAAAAATTGAAATCAGGGTGTTTTTTACAATCTCATCCTGCCCTACAATAACTTTGGCAATTTCTTTTTGCAGCAGTGAATATTTATTTACAAACGCCTCGATGGCTTCAACATCTGATTTGTAGTTTAACATAGGTTTAAGGTGTGTTTATTTGTTTTTCAACCAGTTATAATGAAACGAGCACTTTTTAAAGTCATCGTTAATTTTAATATAGGTTTTTTTACTTTTATCGTTAACCCAGTTATCAATTGCCTTTTTTTGCTTTTGCTGGAGTGCCCACTGTTGAATTTTAGGGTAGTCATCTTTTAGGTTAGCACGATGGGGTTTGGTTTTGGATTTCAGGTATAAAATTCGGTAAGCATCTTTTTGCTTATCGGTTTTCATGGGAACGGGGTTCGATATTTCGCCAACTTTAAGCTTGTCAACCACAAAAGATACTTGCGGATCCAGCTGCTCGGCTTCAAAAGAAGTTCCACCTGTGTATTGGTTTATCAAATATCCGCCACTATTTTTATTTTCTCCTTCCGAAAATTTGGCAACGGCGTCATCGAATGAGATGGAGTCGTTACGAATAAGCAGGGCTATGCTGTCCAGTTGGTTACGTGCTTTTTGAAGGTCGGCAGGCGACACTTTGGGAACCAATAAAATGTGCCGTACATTAATGTAGTCACCTTTTCTTTCAATCATTTGAATAATATGGTAGCCTGCTTCTGTTTCAACAATATCTGAAATTTCACCCTCTTTGAGCTTATAAGCTACCGCTTCAAATTCGGGATAAAGCTGTCCGCGGCCATAAAATCCAAGTTCGCCGCCTTTTTTAGCTGAACCGGGGTCTTCGGAATAAAGAATAGCAAGTGTTGAAAAATTTTCACCGTTTAATATCCGTTTTCTTAGTTCCAGCAGCTCTTTTTTTACCCTTATTTTTTCTTCAATGCTGACAGGTGGTTTTTTTACCAATTGTTGGATTACATATTCTGTTTTTATTTGAGGGATGCTATCTTTAGGAAGCGACCTGAAAAATGCTTTTACTTCGGATGGTGTTACCGATACATCGGCAATAATTTGCTGTTGAACCTGTTGGGCCAGCAGCTGTTCTTTAATTACATTAAAAAGCTCCGATTTTATTTGGGTGATGGTTTTGTTGTAATATTGTTCCAGCTTTTCCTGCGACCCAAATTGATTGATAAAAGTTCCTATTCTTCGGTCAAGTTCCGAGTTAACTTGTGCATCATCTACTGTAATACTGTCAACTTCGGCCTGTGCAACCAACAGTTTTTGAAAAAGCATATCTTCGAGAATGCTGCATTTTACATCGGAGGCGCTACCTTTTATAACGCGCTGCAACCGGTAGTTAATGTACTGGTTTTCGATATCCGATTGCAATATCATGTTGCGGCCAACCAACGCTGCTACCTGGTCAATTACCTGAGGCTGTTGTGCTTTAACAGGTGCTATACTAATGGCTGTTAGTAAGAGGATGAACCCTTTCAGCCATTGAATATTTATTTTATTTGTCATAAGTGTAAATCTCAAATTCATTTTTACGTGCAGCTTCCTGATAGATTTTTTCGTGTAAATTTTTGATAAATTCCATCTTTCTGCTGTTGATTATAATATTACGTATATTATTTTCTTCCAACTCCAACGGTGAAAAGTCGTTTTTTATTTTAAAGTCAACAAAGTTAATCAGATAAACTGTATTCTTATCTTTAACCTTCACAAACTTATTATTTTTTAAGAAAAGCTCTTTGTTATACGTTTTTAACGGAATGATTTTAGTTACCTTTTCAAAGGGCATCCAAACGGTGGTGTCGAGGAAATAGTTGATGGCATACTCTTTACAGTTGTATTCCAACGAATCCATCATAACGGAATCAGGTAATTTAAAAAGGTGTGTGAAGTGCTTTTCGAGGTTTTTGTTTTTCTCGATAACCACGTACATGGCTCTGACGATATTTTTTAGCAGCACAAAATCTCTTTTGTGGTTGTTGTAGTAATTGCTTATGGCGGAATCGGAAACAGTTGTGTCCATTTGCTGATGGATGAGTTCGGTTTCGTAGGTATATGAAATAAGTGAGTTTCGGTATTTTTCGAGCTGTTGCTCAAAGTTAATGTCTTCGGGTTTAAGGTTTTGCAAGGCTTTGTTTAAAAGCAGCCTGGTTTTAATCCAGTTGTGTGTATAGTTGCGTACCCAAACTATGGAGTCGAGCGGTTCGGTGTTGGGAGGGAGGAGGCCTTTTAAATCTTTTTCGTACAAAATATCATCGCCAACCCTTGCCAGAGGAGTGCCCTCTTTAGCACGGTTGCACGCGCTTGTTAACACAAGCAATATTAATATTGAAAAGATGATTTTGTTCATCGGCAAAAAAAGAAATTGCCATAATCGCATACCGGAAATGGTAAAGAAAATGGCAATTTCGATGAATTAATTATTTTTTATTTTGCTCCTGCTCAATAACTTTTGTTAATACCTTTTGGTTAACTTTAACAGGATATTTTTGTTTTAAGTCTTTAACCCATTGTTTTTCAAGATAGTTTTGGTAGTCGGCAGTTACCAGTCCTCTGGCTTCTTCAAGTTGTTTGGCCTGAGGCTTAATTATCTTTTTAATTTTTACGTAAACATGCAGGTCTTCCACATCGGAGTTGTCAGCTTCATAAAAACCCGGTTCCCATTTTACCGCGTCAACATATTTGTTGTCGCCTTTTTCAAATTTTCCGGGAATAATTTTTACCGAAGTAATACTGTCTTGTAATAATTGTTTGGCAATATCGCCATCGTTACTACCGTTTTTAATTACTTTCAGGGCTTTTTCCACATCCTCTTTTTTGTTGATTTCAAAAACAGTGGCATCGGCTCTTGGCCCCCATTGGTAATTTATTTTGTTTTCGTTATAAAACTTAGCAAGGCCGGCTGAATCTTTAACTGCTTTCGACCACACTTTTTCATCGCTCAAATTAAACAGCAGTATTCCATCGTGATACTCTTTCATAAGGCTGGCAAAGTCGGGATACTCCTGCTCAAGATTGGCGTCTTTAAAGTCCATGCATGTTTTTTCAACAAACTTGTCAAAAAGTTTGTTTAAATAAACATCTTTGTTGATGTTGGCCTGTTTTTTCTGATTCTTTGCCACATAATCGGCAAAGTCCTTTTGGGTTTTGGTAACTTTTCCCAGTTTAATAAGCGGCTTGTTTAATGTTGCAGGCAGGCTGTCGGCACTAAATTTTTGATAAAGTACTGTGGTGTCGATGGCAGCGAAAACAGCTGTTTTTGCTTCGGGATATACTTTAAAGTGGTTATTTTTTTTGATATTGGCAATTACCGACTCTTTGCTAAGTTGTGAACGTGAATCTTTTTTTATACGCTCTTCAAGGCCTGCTTTCTCTTCTTCAAAAGTACCGGGTTTTTTTGTGCCGATAAGTTTGATGATGTGCCAACCGTACATGGTGCGAACAGGTTTTGAGTATTGGCCGGGTTTCAGGCTGTCGATGGTTTCAACAAATTCGGGAACAATACGGCTGCAGGTAAATTTTGAAAGTTTACCGCCTTTTGAAACGGAGCCTTTGTCTTCGGAATACTGCACAACAGCGGCATCCCACGAAAGGCTGTCCTGTAATTTCTGATAGATTTTATTTATTTTTTCGGTTTTACGTTTGACATCGTTTTCGCTAGCATCGGGACGCAATCTTACAAAGATATGAGCTACTTCGGCTACACCCATGGCCGGTTTTTTATCGGTAACGTAAACAAGATGATATCCGTAATGGGTTCTTACAGGTTTTGATACTTCACCCACAGGGGTTTCGTAAGCGGCTGTTTCAAACGGGTAAAACATATTGAAGACGGTAAAATAACCGAGGTCGCCATGGTTTCCTTTACGGGCAGCCTTTTTGCCGGGTATCTCTTTTTGGTCTTTTGCCGATGGGTCTTCAGAGTATTCCTGTGCGGCTTCGGCAAAGGGTTTGCCATCAATAATCTCCTGGCGGATTTTGTTAATCTTGTTCCAGGCCTTTAGAGTGTCTTCGGGACTTGCGTTTTCGTCCACCATTAGTAAAATATGGCTGGCTCTTACATCTTGTTGCATTCTGTCATACGCCTCTTTGAGCAGTTTTTCGTTTACCGATTTGTCGGTAAAATAGGGCTTTGCAAGCTGTTCGCGGTAACCGTGAAGCTCTTTTTTAAAGGAGGCGATGGTATCCATTTTTAGGTCTTCGGCCTCTTTTACTTTAAGTTTAAAATTAATGTAAAGGTCGAGATAATCTTTTATGGCATTTGGTTTTTGCCGTTCCTGATCGGTGTTATTTTTTTCGTACACACGTAAAAATTCGTTAACCGGAATTTTTTCGTTACCAATGGTAAGCAATGTTTGTTTTTCAAGTGGTTTAAAAAACTGGGCGTTAACTCCCTGAATCATGAACAGGGTTATTATTAACAGAATAGCTTGTTTAACAATACGTTTCATTTTAATATTTTTTTTGATTTAATAATCTGTTTATCCTTTACTACTATAATTTGGTGCTTCTCTTGTAATTGTAATATCATGCGGGTGGCTTTCGGCAAATCCTGCTGAGGTTATTTTTATAAACTTCGCTTTTTGCAACGCCTCAATGGTTGCCGAGCCTGTGTAACCCATGCCTGACCGCAATCCTCCCGCCATTTGATGAATAACTTCGGCAAGCGATCCTTTGTAAGGAACACGGCCCACAATGCCTTCGGGTACCAGTTTTTTAATGTCGTCTTCCATATCCTGAAAATAACGGTCTTTGGAGCCTTCCTGCATGGCTTCAACCGATCCCATGCCACGATAGGTTTTAAATTTTCTTCCTTCAAAAATGATGGTTTCGCCCGGAGATTCGTCAACGCCGGCAAAAAGGGAGCCTGCCATAATGGTGTCGGCACCGGCAGCAATGGCTTTAACAATATCGCCGGTATATCGGATGCCGCCATCGGCAATAACCGGAATGCCGGTACCCTTAACCGCCTGGGCAACATCGTAAACGGCAGTTAGCTGTGGTACGCCAACACCGGCAATAATTCGGGTAGTACATATTGAACCCGGGCCAATTCCCACTTTAATGGCATCGGCACCGGCAGCAATTAAATCGAGGGCTGCTTCGGCGGTGGCAATATTACCAACAATCAAGTCGGTGTTGGGAAATTTTTGTTTTACCAAACGAGCCATGTCCAATACTCCTTTTGAGTGGCCGTGAGCCGTATCGATAACAATGGCGTCAACGCCGGCTTCAATGAGTGCTTCAACACGTTCCATGGTATTGCTTGCAACGCCCACTGCTGCTGCAACTCTTAGCCTTCCTTTCTCGTCCTTGCAACTGTTGGGATTTTCTTTAATTTTAATAATGTCGCGATAGGTAATTAATCCAACCAGTTTAAAATCATCGTCAACCACCGGCAGTTTTTCTATTTTATATTTTTGAAGGGTGTCGGCAGCTTGTTCAAAATTGGTAAACTCGGTGGTTGTAATCAGGTTTTCGCTGGTCATGGCATCGTTAACCGACTTGCGCATATTGCGTTCAAACCTCAGGTCGCGGTTGGTAACAATGCCCACCAGCTTGTTGGTGTCGTCAACAACAGGGATGCCGCCAATGCTGTACTCCTCCATTATTTTTAAGGCATCGCCTACCGTTGCATTAATGCGTAAGGTGATGGGGTCGATAATCATGCCGTTTTCAGCTCGTTTTACTTTGCGAACTTCGTTGGCTTGTTTTTCGATGGTCATATTTTTATGAAGAACCCCGATACCACCCAGCTGAGCCATGGCAATAGCCAGTTTTGATTCGGTAACGGTATCCATTGCCGCCGAAACAATGGGTATTTTAAGGGTGATGTTTTTGGTGAACTTTGTGGAGAGATCGGTTTCGCGGGGCAATACTGCCGAACGCGCAGGCACCAACAAAACATCATCGTAAGTCAGTCCTTCGGGAATAAGTTTTTCGCTATCAAAAGACATAAATTTATTTTTTTAGGAGTTGCGCAAAAATATCAAAATTAATGACATAAAAAATAGGTGAAAGTTTGCTGTACCACAGGTTTTAACATCTGTTAACGGAAGAACGCAGGGATTAGGATTTTTTAGGATTGGAAGAGTTGAAACGAGAACGAGGGTTTAACGAGGGATTCGCTTAAAGTCAAACCCTTGTCCGGGCTTTGGCGGAGCTGTTG
>JALVAQ010000337.1 GCA_027011095.1 Bacteroidales bacterium | reverse complement strand
CTCCTGCATAATATGAGAAAACTGATAACAATACCACAGGAAGGCCTTTAATTTTTTGTTTTAATAAATCTAAAAGAATTATAGTGGCAAATACTAAGTTTGTCAAATATGGAATGTAATAATAAGTGGTATTTGTTAAAAAATTAACTTTGTTGTATTCCATTCCAGATTTCATCAAAATAATTGGCAATTCAATACTTATAAAGTATTTTATGATTCCTTGCAGGAGAATCAAAGAAATCAATAACAATGAATATTTTTTGATGTATTTTTTCATATAATTTTTGCATTAATAAAGCCGGTTAAAACTAAAATAAATTTATGGTATTCAGTAATGATCATATTAGCATCTTTCATTCTTAATTCTGATTTTCTTTGTAAAATGACTTTATCGTTTTTCGAGTGAATATTGTAAGCCCTATACCGGTCATTCAATAATTCATTTCTTAAATTTTTATTTTTAGGAATAAGATATAAATATCTTTCAATATTTCTGCTTGCTTTTAATCCAATTATCTTATCAAATTCCTCACAACCTGTTTTGGATAATCCGAAATTAAAGATTTTGTCTAGAAGGTCTTTTTTCCAAATAGATAATTCAATTTTTTCTCGTTTGTTTTTCTCTGCAGTAATTAAAATTTTAAATGGTCTAAATTCATCTTTGTCAAGCTCAAGTTCAAAAGCAGTAGAATATAAAATGACATTAAAACCTGAATAATGAATTGATGTTTTAAAATGAAAAGTTCCTCCATTTCCTCCATTTATTTGTTGATAATGCATTTTTAGTTCGCCATTCAATTTTTTTGCTACACTTTTCCAAATAATCACCTCCTTTCTATCATTATAATACATAATTTTCTGGTTTTGGATTGCTTGCAACTAACTCCATTGCCTGATTGTAAAATCTACACCTAACTGCGGCATGTGCTATAAGCCGTTATCACGCGTTCGTGCTTTTTATTTTTTCTTCAAACATTCTGGTAGCATTGATAAAAATTTCAAACAATAATCATAGTTGAGTTCGTAGTAATTAACCCCTAAGTTCAAACTTTTATAATATTCTTCCTGATGTGTTTTATAATACTCTTCAGATGGTATTTTCCAGTAGTTTTTTCCCAGTTTTTCAGTGATAAACCATTTCTCTATGAGTCTGGCAGCCCTGCCATTTCCATCTCTGAATGGATGAATATGTACAAAAACCATGTGTAACAAAGAGGCAAAATAAAAGACTTCCGTCACTGTTAATGGTTCTTTTAATAAAATGGAAATATCAGAAAATAGTTCTTTCATTTCTCTTTTTACAAACTCAGGTTCAACAGCAAGATAGGTAAGTTCTGACCTGCCAAAAACCCCAACTTGTTCTATTCGGTATTTTCCTCTTTTGCTCTTAATCAATAATGTTTCTGACAAAATTTTATGGCATGTCAACAAGTTTGTTTCGTTAAGTTTGTTTTGTTGTGCAAATTCGTAAGCTTTTATTAGATTTTCTATTTCTTCAATTTCCTTTCCCGGTTTGAATTTTTCTTTGCTTAATTCATAGTTCATAAAAGAATTGAGGTCAATATTGTTTCCTTCAATGTTTGAAGAATATACAGCAGAAGCCCTAGTCAGGTATTCTAAGCCTCCATTCTCCTCTGAAAAATCAAAATTCTCAATTAGCTGAGGCACTTCATTTCCAATATTTTTCAAATATTCAGGAAAATATTTTCTTTCGTTAATCCTCATAAAATTCAAAGGTTATATATTGAACTTGTATAAAGTACTTTTTATTTGAACTATTGGTAAAATATTATCTTTTTTTCTTGCTAAAAAGCACCTTATAGAAGAAATATCCGGTAACAACGGTAACGGTTCCCTGAACAATAATCATAAATAGTAAGGCATCGGTACTCATAATGTTGATTTTTTAAGGTCTTTAAGTTTACGTTTTTTGGAGGCAATGTGAACCATATACGAAAGTCCCGCAATGGTTAGCAACAGCAATATTCGCGACATATCTTTGGCAAACATCACCGTTGGGGCGCCGTCTTTGAACCAAATTACCTCCTTATTGACATGGAATATCTGCCCGATAATACTATCAGAGGCAAAGGGCCATGTTCCGGTTGAAAAGAGTTGGTTAAGGGCTGCCTGCCAATCGGCCACCTCTCCGTTGAGGGGTTTTATAAGCGATGAAAGCAAAATAATAATGAGAAAAAGCGGCGTAACCCATTTAATGACAGGTTTGTATATCTTGGGCACTTTAATATCGGCGCCATCGGTAATTTCGTTCCAGCCTTTGTCCATTCCGAACACCCATCCAAACAAAATAATTTCGGCAACGGCAAAAATTACCAATGCCACAGTGCCTGTCCAGTAATCGTACTCATCAAATACGCCTGCCTGGAAAAAGAGTATGGTTGGTAATGCAAGCACCAGCACCAGTAAACCAAGTGTGTAGGCTCCTTTTTTACGGCTCCAGTTAAACTCATCTTCCACAAAGCCCATCCAGGGAGTCCCCATGGCCAGCGAAGAGGTAATGCCTGCAATAAACAGCAGTCCAAACCAGGCCACTCCGGCGAGGCTGGCAAGCAACGGACCCCATTTCCCAAACAGGTACGGCATGGTTTTAAAGGCCATCATAAACCCGGCGTTATCTTTTACCCAGTCAAGGCCCATGTAGCCAACAGCGATGGGAATTACAATTGAAGCTCCCAGTACAATTTCAACAAAACCGTTCATCCAGCCGGCGGTCATGGCGTTTAGGGCGATATCTTCGTGTTTTTTAACATAAGCAGCATAACAAAGTATGGTGCCCATTCCCACCGAAAGGGTGAAAAATATTTGTCCTGCCGCCGCCAACCACACTTTAGGGTTGCCAAGGCTGTCGAAATTGGGTTTCCATAAAAAGTCGAAGCCAACCATGGAGTTGCAGGTTGTACAGCCCGGCTCACCCGTATTACCGATTGAAAAAGCCATGATAGCCAAAAAGACACCAAAAATTAACAACATGGGCATGGCAATTTTAGCCACCTTTTCAATGCCGCCGCTAAGGCCTTTCGACAACACATAAACGTTTATAGCCAGGGTTATAATAAAAGCTACAATGGCCAGCAAAGGAATGTTAACAACAAGTCCGCCATCTCCGGAGGCAGCAGCAATACCCACATAATCGTTAAAAACCTGACTTACTTCCGTAGCACTTAACCCGCTAAAGGTTTGGATAATGGATCCAAAGGTATATGACAACGTCCACGATTCGATGTAGGTGTAATACGAAAGGATTCCGAGGTTGGTAAAGATACCGAACACGCCAATGTACTTCCACAGGCGTTGTTTGGTCATGCTACCCATAATAAAAGGTGATGAGTGGTTGCCTCTTACACCACCGTACCTGCCAATGGCCCACTCGACCCATAGCAACGGAATACCCATAAGCAGGAAAGAGACAAGATAAGGAATAATAAATGCCCCTCCGCCGTTTTGGACTGCCTGAATGGGGAATCGAAGAAAGTTACCCAGCCCCACGGCATTGCCTGCCATGGCAAGAATAAGGCCTACCCTCGACCCCCAACCCTCTTTAACTTTAGCCATAAAAAGTTGAAATTTTTGCGTTGTACTTCAAAGAAACTACAATTATAAGAAATTGTAAGGCATCAAGGCTGCCGTTTCAAAAATTTTTTTCAACTACCTGAATACAATATCTTTAATAAGTACTTTTCCCGCTTCTTTATTTAAAGCCTTAACGATTTTTGAGCGAGCCATCATCAGCTCGTTGCGTAATGGCGCCGAATCGAGGTTGACATACAAAATACCGTTTTTTACGGCAAGATGGTCGGTGTGCCGGGCAATCATTGCACCTACCACCGGCTCCCACGAGGCCATCAAATTAACCTCTTCCAGTTTTTGGTTCATCCGCAAACGGCTTACTACCTCTTTTATGGCATCGCCAAGTGTGTATTCGTGATTGGTTTTCATGGCCGCAGTGTAACGGTTCCTTTTTCCACCATAAATATTTTATGATGGATGTCAACCTGATTAAAAATAGCTTCGATACGTTCGGGTTGGGTGTCGGTAATAAACACCTGCCCGAAGTTGTCATCGCTTACCAGCTGAATGATTTTACTTACCCTCTGATGATCCAGCTTATCAAAAATATCATCGAACAGCAAAACCGGTTTAAAATCCTTTACCCGCCGCATGTACTCAAACTGCGCCAGTTTAACAGCAATGATGTAGGTTTTTTGTTGCCCTTGCGAGCCATATTTTTTAACGGGATAGCCATCGATTTTAAACAGCAGGTCATCCTTATGGATTCCCTTGCTGGTATATCGCAACATCCGGTCCTTTTCAACCGATTGTTTTAGCAGCTGCTCCAGTGGTTCCAGCGCCAGTTGCGATTCATACACCAGCTCAACCTTCTCGTTTCCATCCGACAGAAACCGGTAATTGCTCTCAAAAATCGGGTTAAATTCCTGAAGAAAAGTTTTTCTTTTCTCAAAAATGGGTTGGCCGTATTCGGTCAGCTTCTTATCCCATATTTCCAACGAAACGGCATCAAAATGTCGTTGTTCTGCAAAACTTCTCAGCAGCGCATTTCGGTGAGCCAGCGCCTTGTTATATTGAAGCAGGTTATTAAGATAACCCGTGTCGAACTGCGAAATAACCCCGTCGATATATTTTCGCCGCACATCGCTACCCTCGTTTATAAGGTCGCGATCGTAAGGAGAAACCATCACCAATGGAATTTTACCAATGTGATCGGCCAGCCGTTCGTACTCTTTTTTGTTGAATTTAAATGACTTTTTACTGTTTCGCTTTTGAATGATATTGACCAAATCGTTGAGCGAATCCTGATTTTTATAGGTTCCGTGGATGGCAAAAAAGTCGGTATGATGTTTTATATTTTGTGAATCGACAAAATTGAAATAACTTTTGCAAAACGACAAGTAATAAACGGCATCCAGAATATTGGTTTTGCCGGCACCATTGTTGCCTACAAAGCAGTTTATTTTATGGCTAAACTCCAGCTCTGCTTCCTGGTAGTTCTTGAAATTGATTAACTTAAGCTTTTGTAAATACATGCTGCTTTGGGGTTCGTTGCGATTTCAAAGATAGTACTTGTCATAGAATTAATGAATAAGAGTTCTTTTGCACTGGCTAAATTTATGTTCACAATGTAATTTAGCAACTGATAAAATGTTACGATATTTTATTCATTAAGTGTTATTTATTCCAAATTGATTTCCGCTTCAAATTGGATTTTCATTTTATACTTTGATCTAAAATATTCGCGTTGTTCTACATTTGATTCATGAAAAGAAGGAAATTTATTTTTGCGGTTTGCTACTATTGCTTTCCGTTTCTTAAAACCAAAATAGAAATCGGGATTTTCATCAATCATTCTTTTTATTGTGCTTTCTATCTGAGATAGTCCTTCTGATTGCCATTTATCTCTTTTATTTTTTAGCTCAATAAAAAACAAATTTGATTCATAACTCAACATTGCATCACAGCGATTGTCCATTTCACCATTTGGCCTATTAATAATTATACAATTGTCAATAGCTGTAAAAAGTATATCAACTTCTCTTTCATTAGTAACCCTGACATTACATAAGTTGGAATCATATTCGATAATTTTTACAGGAGTTTTATCTTCTGCATCATAAATACCGAATTTCCTATAATTTATCAATTTCTGACAAGATTTTTCTTGAAAATTTACACTCATAATTCTTCTTCAATATCTAAAAGCGAGTCGTAAAGTCGATTAACTTCACCAAGAGAAACATTAAGATAATTTTTATCAGATGGGATACCTTCAAATTTACCTAGTGCTTCAATAGTTCCCTTTTTATCATCCAACTCATATATAGCTAAATCATCAGATACAACAGTTGATGATATTGGTACAATTTCATTGGTTTTAGAAAACTCAAGGTCACCTGATTTAAAACCTTTTTCAACCAAGGTTTTATAAACATTTCCACCCTTAACAGCCAAAGTCAAATAGTTAATCAAATATGGACTATGAGTTGTCATAATCAATTTATTACCCTTGTTCTGATTGTTAAACTCTAATAGGCTGTTCAGCATTTGTTGTTGAGATGTAGGATATAAATTCTGCTCTGGTTCTTCAACAATATTTATAAAGCATTTATTAAAATACTTAGCTCGAACAGATTTAGTAAGTTTATTTTTTTCCTTATCAGTTAGAGTGTTATCGTTCATTATTTCCATTATTTCATTGGCAAACCTGACTGATTGTGTTACAGTTAATTCGCTTTTCTTTTTATTCTGACTTTCAGAAATCAAAGAAGCAAGTTTTTTGGAAACAAGAAATAATGGAATAAACGATTGAAATCCGCTAGCTGCTTCAATTATGCTAATTCTGTAATTATCCCCAACAACATAAGATAAATCCTCATTCTCATCATATTCGTAGGAATATCCTCTTAATGGCAAGCTGACCTTTTTAACACTTTCTTTTTGCGCTTTTCTTAATTCCTCGCCAAACGTAAATAAATTATCGGGCAATCCTCTAACATCAAATGCATCCTTTATTGTACTCAAGAAATTTCTTTCAGAAGGAACATACATAATTTTGGGAACGATGTATGAATTACCCTTAACTTCCTCTACTATCGGAGATCGTTTTGTCCTATCACAAAGTATGTGATATTTTTCACCTGAATATTCAATGTAAGTATTGTTCTTAAAATAGTTCTGAATCTTTTGATATTGGAGAAGTTTTATAATCATATTAAATGTAACTTTTCCCTTTTCAATATCTCCTCTGTTGATGGCTTTTTCAAACCAACTAAATGTAGAAAAAACCTTTGCCACCGTACTCTTTCCACTGCCCTGGTTGCCAATAAACACGGTGACTTTCTTTATCTCTATCCAGCCATCATTATCCAGCATTCCTTCTTTGATGGGACCGAAGTTTTTGATTTTTATTTTGCTCATATCCTATAATTTCTTACTATACAAAAGTAATTCATTTCTTTACATACCTATAAAAATAAAAACTCTTTTCATTATCATTGTGTCGTTGTCTTTTTATTAACCTTGCAGGTAATGGGTTAACTTATAGCTCATTATAAACTATAATGGTAGTTAATCGAAAGCCACCCTTTAATTTTCAAGAAATTTTGAAACTTCAATTGCTCTCTTTGTTCTTATATCATTAAGGTATTCCTTATAAACCTTTGGTTTGTTTTCGTAATAGCTATCTATCTCATTAATAGATTGCAATATATCATAGAGCCATGTTTTTATTTCGTTATCCATATATTATTCGTTTAGAAG
>JALVAQ010000336.1 GCA_027011095.1 Bacteroidales bacterium | reverse complement strand
AGTCTATCTTAGAATTGAGCAAAACCTGGTGGGCATTCCCGGACAAAAAATTGACAGTATCAAAGAAATCCATTCGCACCCCATGGCCATTGAGCAGTGTGGCGAATTTCTTAATCCGTTGCGCCGAAAGGGCGTTAAAATTGTAAACAGCGAAGATACGGCACTCAGCGCCAAACGAATCGGAGAAAATAGAATTGTCAACATTGCGGCTATTTCCAG
The DNA here is from genome assembly GCA_027011095.1 of Bacteroidales bacterium. Taxonomy (GTDB): domain Bacteria; phylum Bacteroidota; class Bacteroidia; order Bacteroidales; family F082; genus B16-G9. The sequence continues at coordinate 1,806 of JALVAQ010000336.1, read as the reverse complement.
CCGGCGTGCTGCTGAAATCTACCAATTGGAGGTGCTGGCCGAAAGTATTGAAACCAATAAAGAAAACTTTACCCGCTTTTTGATTCTTTCAGGTGAAGAAGCCAACGATAACACACATCGCCTCCTGCCAAACAAATCAAGCATCTGTTTTAAACTGCCACATGAGCAGGGAAGCCTTTCGCAGGCACTGTCGGTACTTACCTACTACAAAATGAACCTGACCAAAATTCAGTCGTTGCCCATTGTTGGCAAAGTATGGCAATACCTGTTTTATGTTGATTTGGTTTTTGACGATTACGAAAAATATCGCTTATCGTTAAAAGCCATTGAACCGCTTACCACTGAAATGCAGGTGCTTGGCGAATACCGTCAGGCATACAGGCCCGCTGAAACAGAACAATTGATAACCCAAAATGAGATAAGCCATGATTATAAAACCAGCTAACAGATTGAACAGCGTAGAGGAGTACTATTTTTCAAAAAAGTTAAATGAAATAAGGGTGTTGGAGCAATCAGGTGTTGATGTTATCAATCTTGGTATAGGTAGTCCCGATATGGCACCTGAAGAAAAACTTGTTTCAAAACTAATGAAAGAGAGCTTAAACAAAGCCAACCACTCGTACCAAAGTTACACCGGCATTGAGGAGCTTCGGGAAGCTTTTGCATCGTTTTATAACCATCATTTTAAGGTGTCGCTCAGTAAGTCGGAGTTTTTACCATTGATGGGTTCCAAAGAGGGGATAATGCATATCTCGATGGCCTTTTTAAACAGCGGTGATGGTGTATTAATTCCCAATCCGGGTTACCCGACTTATGAAGCGGTAAGCAGGCTTTTGGACGCCAACGTAATGCGCTACAATCTTACGGAAAAAAATAACTGGTATCCCGATTTTAAAGCATTGGAGAAGTTGGATTTATCGCGCGTAAAACTAATGTGGGTAAACTATCCCAACATGCCCACCGGAGCAAAGGCCACAAAAGAGTTGTTTCAGGAACTTGTTGATTTTGGATTAAAACATCAAATATTAATTGTCAATGATAATCCTTACAGCTTTATCTTAAACGATGAGCAACTGAGCATCCTGTCGGCAAACCGGGCAAAAAAAGCAGCCATCGAGTTAAACTCGCTTAGTAAGTCGCACAACATGGCCGGTTGGCGGGTAGGTGTGCTGGCGGGCAACGAAAAGTACATAAAAACCGTTTTGCAGGTTAAAAGCAACATGGATTCGGGTATGTTCAAACCCATCCAGTTGGCTGCCGTTTGCGCTCTTAATTCCGATAAATCGTGGTATAACACTATTAATAAGGTATATGCCAAAAGGCGTAAAATTGTTTTTGCCATGCTGAATGCCATGGGATTTCCATTTGACAATAATCAGGTTGGCATGTTTGTGTGGGCTAAAATAAACAGTCAATTTAATAACGCACAGCAGTTTACCGACATGTTGTTGAAAGAAACGGGCATTTTTATTACCCCGGGTTCCGTGTTCGGCAGTAACGGAAACAACCATATCAGGGTTTCATTGTGTGCCGATGAAATGGTGCTCAACGAAGCCCGGAAAAGAGTATCAACCTTTATAAATAGTTTGAAGAAAACAGAACTTGTTACCGCATAAAAAAAATATAAAAACATGATTATAACCATTATAGGAATAGGCCTCATCGGTGGCTCCATGGCGTTAGATTTAAAAAACAGAGGCTTTGCCCATAAGATTATCGGAGTTGACAACAACCTGAATCATCAAAATGTAGCATTACTAAGCAAGATAGTTGATGAGGTGGATATGCTTGAATCAGCAGTTAAAA
>JALVAQ010000335.1 GCA_027011095.1 Bacteroidales bacterium | reverse complement strand
CTTTTATTTGAACTACCATTAAAATATTGTAAGCCAGAAAAGTGAATATCTTTTTTTAAACCCACCCCTGCACCCCTCCAAGGAGGGGAATTACCCACCCCTTTATCCCCTCCGAGGAGGGGAATATGGAATTCACTTTCTGATTTACAATATTTTACATCCATTTTCATTAGGTTAACTTTAAACAAGTTCTATTTGTGTATATTAAAATTGATATCTAAAACCTACGTTTATCAGCATTCCGTTTGAATAGATTGGTTTTTCCATAACCTTATCAGCTACGGCACCGGTTCCGATACCTCCTATTTCAATAAAGTAGCTGTTGCTGCTATCCATAAAAAACTCAAACCCAAACAGTCCGTATCCTCCAAATTGATAGCTTTTTGTGGAAAAATCGCCGGAAGGAAACAGAATAACCACACCGCCTTCGCCATACAGCCTTAGAAACGATGCCACCTCTCCACCAACACCAACTACACCGAGCGACACATTTGAATAGGGCGACCATACCGTTGTACTTTCATTATTAAGGTGCTGATTCCACATTAAACTGCTACGTAGCCTCATCGCAACTTTTTGATTTGCAAAATAGGGGGTGGTAATGTTTAACCCGAACCCAAAATCCTGCTGATTTTGATTAAGGTGAAAACCCAATGCCAATTTATGATTCATCGGTTTTTCCTGTGCATAACCGGCAACTGCTCCTGTTGCCATTAAAATAATAATGAGCATAAATACTTTTACTTTCATGATACCAGAGTTTTAAATATTAATACTTATTTTTCTTTGCCTACATACTGTTTTGAAACCAATATTGCTCTGGCAATAAATCCGGCTCCCATACCTATCAGGGTTGCGGCTGCCACAACATTAAACAATAAGCCCACAGCAATTCCGATAAACATAAACCCGATAAAAATCAGGTTTCCGGGGTTTTTTGTAAATTCCATATCCATCATAACTATATGTTTTAAATCATTAATATTTTGCAAATGTAAACAAGTTTATAATATAAACCAGAATTTTATTAAAAACTTTTTATTTTTTAATTTGAAATTAATTTAGCGGGGAACAGGAATTTACCAAATGACTGCTCAATCCGAGGATACAAAGCCGTAATGCAAGTAAGATTTCTTTATGAAAGGTACATTACCCCTTAATTTCCAACCTAAGCATATCTAGCGCAGCGAGGGCGGCACGACGGATGTTGCGGCCACGGTGTTCGCCAAAATGATACAATTTAGATTTAACGCCGTTGGGAGTTGCCAGTGCAATCCAGGTGGTTCCCACAGGTTTTTCATCGGTACCGCCCGAAGGGCCTGCTATACCTGAAGTAGCTACTGCATAGTCGGTGTTGAACTTTTTCCGGGCACCTGTTGCCATGGCTTCCACTACCCTTTTACTAACAGCACCGTATTGTTCAATGGCCTGTTCAGGTACGTTTAACAGGTTTATTTTTGCCTGGTTTGAGTACGAAACCACCGACCCCATAAAATAATTGGAGCTGCCTGCAACGGAAGTTATCATTTGGGCAATGTAACCTCCGGTACAGCTTTCTGCTGTTGACATGGTTTTGCCGCTTTTTGTTAATAATTGTCCGATAACCTCTTCCATGGTTACATCGTCGTAGCCGAAAATAAGATCGTCAACAAGCTTATGTAATTTGTTTACTTGCAGGTCGATTTCTTTTCGGAGGTGTGCTTCATTTTCGCCTTTGGCTGTCAGGCGTAACCGTACTATGCCCGGCTGAGGAAGGTAAGCCAGTTTAATGTTTTCGGGCAGGTTGTTTTCCCAGTCTTTTATTTTTTCTGCCAAAAACGACTCGCCCAATCCGGTGGTCATCACCGTTTTATAAACAATGGATTTTAATTTAAAAAACTCCTTAAGCTTTGGAATAACCTGCTCCTTCATCATCACCTTGGTTTCAAAAGGAACACCCGGCATGGAAACAAACACTTTGTTATTTTGCTCGAACCACATGCCCGGAGCAGTGCCGTTTTTATTAAAAAGCGGTGTGCATTTTTCAGGTATAAGCGCCTGATTGCGGTTGACATCACTCACTTCAAAATTGCGGGCTTTAAAAATAGCCTTTACCTGTTCAAAGGTAGGTTCGTGAAAAATCATCTTAGAATTAAAATACGATGCCAGCACTTTTTTAGTAATATCATCTTTGGTAGGCCCCAGTCCTCCTGTCATTAAAATTATATCGGCTCTGCCGGCAGCCTGATCAAGTGCATTTCCAATGGCCTGTTCATGGTCGGCAATGGCTGTAATTTGAACCACATTTACACCGGCCAAAGTAAGCTCGGTTGCCATCCAGCTTGCATTGGTGTTTACTACCTGTCCTATCAATAACTCGTCGCCTATGTTTATTATTTCTGCTTTCATTGTTTTTTCTTAAATTTAATATCACTCATCATTGCCCGCATATTTTGGTGTAATGGTTAACACCGGAGTTGATGATTTTCGTATCACCGAAAAAGCATACGCACTCATAAAATATTTTACCAGTGGGCGTTCCGACTGGGTCATAATCATAATCAGGTCGATGTTGTTATTGTTGGCATATTTAATCACTTCAATCAAAAACATTTTTTTACCGCCACCTTCGGTAGAAATAAATTTTGATACGGTTTTAATTCCTTCGGATTCGATGCTGTGAACAGTTTTTTCCATCAGTTCAAGCTGCCGGCGGCTTATTTTCTCTTTCTTTTTCCAAACTATCGAAATTACGTGAATGGTGGCATCAAAAACTTTGGCCAGCCTGATGGCATAAGCAACCTTTTGTTGAATTCGTTTGGCAAAATCCAAAGGCAACAAAATATTTTTAACAAACGACAGGTTCCCTTCTCTAAAGGTTATCACCGGAATGGGCGACAGTCGGATAATTTTGCCGGCTACCGAACCCAGCTTGGGTTTACTAATGGCCTTTTCTTCGCGCTCACGGGTTCCCATAATAATAAAATCGGCACCATAATCGGCGGCCACTTTTAGTATCTCTTTATAAGGTTTGCCGGTATTAACAACAATTTTTACATCAATATCGGCCTTTTTTTCAGTTTTGTCAATCAGATTAAGTAGCTCGTCCTTAACCATCTGTATAACTTCATCCTTAACAACAACTTCGGCCAGTCGTTCCGAGCGCTCAATAACATGAAGCAGGACAATGTTGTATCGGTAATCCAAAGTGTGGTTAAGAGCAAAGGTTAAAGCGGCACGAGATTCAATATCAAAATTGAAGGGGATAAGTACAGTTGGCCTGCTATTGTTCATGGTTTTATTATTAATTGTATTTTTGCAAAATTATTCAAAAAATGAAACCATGAGAAAGATGAAGAACGCAGAATTGGTACTTAACTCAACCGGAGCAATTTATCACCTGAATTTATTTCCCGGCGATGTATCGGAAACAATTTTTTTAGTGGGTGACCCCGGAAGAGCTAAAATTATAGCCGATCATTTTGATGAGATTGAATTAAGCAAATCAAACCGTGAAATAAACACTTTTACAGGCTATTACAAAGGCAAGCGCCTTTCTGTTCTTTCAACGGGTATGGGAACTGATAACATTGAAATCGTGGTAAACGAGTTGGATGCGCTCTTTAACATCGATTTTAAAACAAAACAGCCCAAAGAAACCATCACTTCTCTGAACTTAATACGGATTGGGACTTCGGGCGCACTGCAGGCCGATATTCCGGTTGATGAAAGCTACGTGGTTTCGGCATACGCTTTAGGTCTTGACGGCCTTGCATGGTTTTACGAAGACGGCCCTCATGTAATTGAAGAGTCGCTCACCAACGATTTTATCAACACCATGAAATGGGACGCCGACCTGCCAAAACCTTATGCCATTAAAGGCTCCGATTATCTTATTAAAACATTGTCGGGCGATTGGAGAAAAGGCATTACTTTAACAGCCCCCGGGTTTTATGCTCCGCAGGGGAGGGAACTTCGCTTAAAAGTTAAAGACAATACCATCATCGACAGGGCACGGCAATTTGGCTTTGAAGGCTATCAGGTTACCAATTTCGAGATGGAAACATCGGCACTTTATTCATTATCAGCCATGTTGGGGCACGAAGCCATGACTGTTTGCGATATTATTGCCAACAGAATCAGCGATAATTTTAACCCCAATTATAAAGCCAGCATGGAAAACCTTATTCAGCAAATGCTCGACAGGGTTTTGGCGCTGTAACAAACCCTTTGGCTAAACAGGCTCGTGAAAAAATTTCTTAAATATCTTTTATACACTGCTTTGGCTGTTACCTTTGCCTTTGCGCTTTTTTTGGGATGGACAACGCTTGTTGAATACAGGCCTGATGCCGTTGAAACACTGGAAAACAACACCCGGCTCCAAAATCCGATAAGCAAAGATACATTTGACTTAATGAGCTGGAACATTGGCTATGCCGGACTCGGTGCTGAAATGGATTTCTTTTATGATAACGGAAGCAGGGTAAGGTCGTCGCAGAAAATGGTTCGCAAGCATGTTGACAACATCAAACAGTTTTTAAAACAAAACGACTCCATCGACTTTTGGTTTATTCAGGAAATTGACATTGACTCAAAGCGTAGTTGGAGTATTAACGAAGTAAAAGAGGTTTCAACTCTTTTGAATAATAATTACGATGTTGCTTTTGCTAAAAACTACGATGTTCCGTTTGTTCCCGTACCGTTTACCAATCCTATGGGACATGCTAAATCGGGAATATTCTCAGCTTCGAAATATGCTTTCACCGAGGCCAAACGGTATGCTTATCCTCTAATTGCTCCCTGGCCTCAACGTCTATTTTTGTTGCACCGGTGTTTTATTTTGTTGAGGATTCCGCTTGAAACCGGCCACGATTTGGTTGTTATCAACACACATAACACAGCCTATATTTACGACAGTACGTTGCGAATGAAAGAGTTGCGCATATTGCGCAAAAAAATGACCGAAGAATACGCCAAAGGAAACTATGTGGTTGCCGGTGGCGACTGGAACCAAAATCCTCCCGGTTTTAAACCTTCCGGAAATTTTAACGGACAGCGGTTTGTTGCAGCCAGATTACAGCTTGCTTCAGGATTTTTCCCAAACGGCTGGACGATTGCTTACGATAGTAAAGCACCAACCAATCGTCAGAATTACAAACCTTTTGTTAAAGGTGAAAACGGTACTACCGTAATAGATTTTTTTGTACTGTCACCCAACATCGAACTGCTTACCGTTAAAAACATCGACCTTAACTTTAGCGACAGTGACCATAATCCGGTTTTTGCTAAAATAAGGCTGTCAGATAAGAAATAGTTATACGAGTTCGTATTACAAGGCTTTTTGTTGAGTTTATTACGCTGCTTTTATTCCATTCCAATGGCAACAAAAGGATTGTTTTCTTTTTCGTGGCCTATTGAGGTTTTGGGGCCATGGCCTGGAAACACATCGATACTGTCGGGTAACGTAAACAGTTTTTCCCAAATATTTTTCTGAAGTAAATCGTAGTTACCTGTTTTAAGGTCGGTACGTCCGATGCTTTCTCTAAAGAGAACATCGCCCGTTACCACAAAATTGTTTTCGCTGTAAAAGCAAACACTGCCATCGGCATGGCCGGGAGTTTCCAGTATTTTTAAGGTTGTGTTGCCAAAGGTAAGCGGGTTTTTTTCAGAAAGAAACAGGTCAATCTGTTTTACCCCTTCCATTTTTACGCCGAAGGTTTGAGCATAAATGTCGGCATGGGTTAAAAATCCGGCACACTCCTCATGAGCTGCCAAAGGTATGTTATAGGTATTGCAAATGGTGTAGTTGCCCACAATGTGATCGATATGGGCGTGGGTGTTAACCAGCAAAACCGGTTTTAACCCTTCCGATTGAATATAATCGTCAAGTGTTTTAAATTCCTCGGGAGTGCTGCATGCCCCGTCCACAATTATACATTCATTGCTTTCGTCGCTAATAACAAAGCTGTTAACCTGATAGGGGTTAAAAACAAATTGTTTAATTTTTGTCATTGTATTCTGTTTTAAGCGGCAAAGGTAACATAGAAGATTATTCCATTTATACTTTTTATTGTATAAAAATTTTTTACTTTTGCAGCCCGTTCACAAAACGTTTGGCCCGAGTGGCGGAATTGGTAGACGCGCTGGTCTCAAAAACCAGTGAGGTAACACTCGTGCCGGTTCGATCCCGGCCTCGGGTACAAAGTAAGCTAAACCCTCTGTATTAAATATTGATATGGAGGGTTTTTTGTTTTTTTAAAATACTCACCTTAAGGATGCTCTAAAATTCACTTACCTTTGCACCTTTTCAAAACCGAAATAAAATGAATAAGCAATCCAACCGTTTTTTACCCATCCTTTTTGCCATTGTTTTAGTTCTTGGAATGATAATGGGAGCCTTGCTCAATAAAAACCAGTCGGCAAAACACGGCCTCTTTACCGGCTCCAAATTCGGTTCATCAAAAATCGACCAGATACTGGATTATGTTATAACCGATTATGTGGATACCGTTAACCGTAAAGAGCTTGAAAAAGATGCCATTGAAGGGATGCTTGAAGATTTGGATCCCCATTCATCCTACATCACAGCCAAAGATTTTCACGAAATAAACGACCCTTTGATGGGTAGTTTTGAGGGAATCGGTATTTCATTTCGTATCGAAAAAGATACCATTATGGTTATTAACACCATTCCCGGAGGGCCTTCGGAAAAGGTAGGATTGATGGCAGGCGACAGAATTGTAAAAGTAAACGACTCGGTAATTGCCGGCAACGGAGTTACCAACAACAAAGCGGTAAAGTTGCTTAAGGGGCCAAAAGGTACCAAAGTTAAAGTTTCGGTGTTTAGAAGGGGAATCCCCAATTTGCTGGAGTTTACAATAACCCGCGATGTTATTCCTATGTACAGCCTTGATGTGGCTTATATGGTTAACGACAGCATCGGGTATATTGCCCTGAATAAGTTTTCGGCTACTACTCCGAAGGAGTTTAGCAAAGCTTTACATACCTTGAAAGAAAAGGGGATGACGGCACTTATTTTAGATTTGAGAGGCAATCCGGGAGGTTTTTTAAATGCTGCCATTGATGTGGCCGATGAATTTCTTCCCGACCAAAAACTTATTGTTTATACCGAGGGAAAAGCCCGTCCGCGACGTTACGCTTTTGCAACCAAAAAGGGCGACTGGGAGAATAATACACTGGTAATCCTGATTGATGAAGGCTCTGCATCAGCCAGCGAAATTGTTACTGGTGCCGTTCAGGATAACGACCGTGCTACTGTTGTTGGAAGAAGGTCCTTTGGAAAAGGCCTTGTGCAAGAGCAGATGCTGCTGGCCGACAGCTCTGCGCTAAGGTTAACCGTTGCCCGGTATTACACGCCTACCGGAAGGTGCATACAAAAACCTTACAAGAAAAACGATTTTAAGGATTATTACGAAGAGGCTTATCACCGCTATCTTGATGGTGAAATGAAAAGCGCCGACAGCATTCATTTTCCCGACTCGTTAAAATATACAACTCCCGGTGGAAAAGTGGTTTACGGCGGAGGTGGTATTATGCCCGATATTTATGTGCCCATTGCTACTGATAGCACCCATACATTCTATAATATACTGGTTAACAAGGGGCTGCTTTACCAGTTTGCCTTTAATTATACGGATGAACACAGGAAAGAGCTTAAAAAGTATAAAGATTATTCCATTTTTGACAGCGGTTTTAATATGTCGGATGCTGACTATAAAAAGTTAATTGAGTTTGCCAAAGAAAAGGGTATTAAACAAAACAGCAAACAGCTTGCCGCTTCAAAAAGCAAAATAAAAACCCTGTTTAAAGCTTATGTGGGGAGAAATATTTTGGAGGAGAAAGGTTTTTATCCCATTTATCATCAAATAGATCCGGTATTTAAAAAGGCGGTTGAGGTAATTAATCATAAGGAAGAGCGGTAGAAAATTATTGCCGGTTGTTTAATTTTTGAGAGTAATTGCAAGACAAATAAAATGCCCCGGGGTTTAGCCCGGGGCATTTGAGGATTTAAATTTAACTTGCCCCGCTGTGCCCCGGGCTAAACCCCGGGGCGGGGCACTTGAGTTTGGATTTAACTATATTGCCCCGGGCTGAACCCCGGGGCAGAGATAATGGGTAAAAACACCCTAAAAATTTCTAATTCTGAGAAACCTTCTCGCGATAACTATTCACCCAAAAACCTTTCGGCTTCAATGGCAGCCATGGCTCCGGTTCCGGCGGCAGTAATAGCCTGACGGTAATGCTTATCCTGCACATCACCGGCAGCAAAAATACCGGGAACATTGGTGGCGGTTGAATCGGGTTTGGTGATAAGGTAGCCTGTTTCATCCATTTCAAGTTTACCTTTAAAAATATCAGTATTTGGCTTGTGGCCAATGGCTACAAAAAAGCCTTCGATGTCAATTTTAAACTCTTTGTTGGTTTTATTGTTAACGAGAATTGCACCGTTTAAGGCTTTGGTAAACCCTTTTACCTCACCAACAATTTCTTTTACTTCGGTATCCCAAAGCACTTCGATATTAGGTGTGTTAAGCACTTTGTTCTGCATGGCTTTGGAAGCCCGTAGCTGGTCGCGGCGGTGAATCAGATAAACTTTGTTACAAAGGTTGGCAAGATAGGTGGCCTCTTCGGCAGCGGTATCGCCTCCGCCAACAACAGCCACATCTTTACCTTTATAAAAGAAACCATCGCAGGTGGCACAAGCCGATACACCTCCGCCTTTAAACTTTTCTTCCGACTCAAGACCCAGATACTTTGCGGTAGCTCCCGTTGCAATAATGACAGTTTCTGCCAATAATTCATTGCCATCATCAATTTTTACTTTGAAAGGACGCTGTGTTGTATCAATTTCGGTGGCTACACCCCAGCGGATGTCGGCACCAAAACGCTCGGCCTGTTTCTGAAATTGTTCCATCATGGCCGGGCCGTCAATACCTTCGGGATACCCGGGAAAGTTATCAACTTCAGTGGTGGTGGTTAATTGTCCGCCAGGCTCCATTCCCTGATAAACAATAGGATTCAAATCGGCACGCGAAGCGTAAATGGCCGCAGTATATCCGGCAGGGCCGGAACCGATGATTAAACATTTTGTATTTTCCATATCTGTAATTTATTATTTAATTTACTATGTATTAGACAACTGTTTTTGCAAAACTGACAGCAAAAGTCGTAATTTTCTTTCAATAAAAGCCTTTACCTTATCAATAAAAATGCCAATTACCATTTGAAGCAATGTATGACACGATGGCAACAGAGCGGTTCTTGTTTTGATATGTAGGATTATTTATTTGGATGTGCTATTATGGACAAGACCTGCCTGTTAGCTTAATCTGTACCAGCACCTGCCAGCTTCAATCGAAAAGGTTTTGACTGTAACCAGTCTATCCTCTTATCTTTTTTTCGATGGCGGTGGTTGAGTAGCCGGGTAAAAAATCAATGGTAACAACACTTCCTCCTTTGGCAGTTACAATATCGGAACCTACTATTTCATGGGGCTTATAATCGGAGCCTTTTACCAATATATCGGGCTGAACCAATTTGATAACCTCGTAAGGGGTATCGTCATCAAAAACAATAACCAAATCAACAAAACGAAGGGCTGCCATAATGGTGCTTCGCGACACCTCATCTTTAATGGGTCGGTTCTGGCCCTTTTGCAGCCTGCGTACCGAAGCATCGGAGTTGACCCCTACAATTAAAAAGTTTCCCAAATCTTTGGCTTTACTCAAATAGTCGATGTGGCCCAGGTGCAACAGGTCGAATACCCCGTTGGTAAAAACTATTATATCGTGTTTAAAAGCAATGGATGCCAAACGGAAACGAAGTTTTTCATCGTTGGCACGAAAGATTTTTTGTTGTATGTGTTCAAGATTATTCATTGAGGGGTTTTTGCTTTTTCGATAAAAACACAATCATGAAATAAGAAAACCCGCCCACCACGAGGTTCAACAATGTTTGGCCGGCATGTGTAATGGCAGCAAACGAACCGGCAGCAACAGCATCAATTCCATATACTTCGTGCAGTAGCGATTTAATAATAAAGTGATAGGCACCAATGCCACCCGGAACAGGGGCGACAATGCCCAGGCTTCCGATGCCAAGCAGGGTGAGGGCATCACCAAAATTCAGGAAAGCGGTTTCGGGTAACATTTTAACCGGAAAATAAACCATAATGGCATACAGCAGCCAGATTAAGAAAGTGTAAACAACAAATAAAACCTTCTGTTTTAACTTCATAATGGTTTTTATCCCTTCCCAAAGGCCATCCAAAAAAAGTCGCACTTTACTGTAAAACGAAAGCCTTTTAATTTGTACCCTAAACCGATACAACAGCCAAATTGAAAGCACAAAAAACAAAACTATTCCACCAACAGTCAACGAAATAGCCCAAACATTATTGGAAAGATTTCTAAGGATAGGTGAAAAGATATCGCCAACATACTTGCCTAAAAGTTTGATTTGAAAGATAATAACAAAAAATATAATCAACAGCAGCATAAACATATCCAAAAGCCGTTCCGAAATTACCGTTCCGAATAAAGCGTTAAAAGGAATTTTCTCTTTTTTTGAGAGCACACCACACCTGACAAATTCACCCATCCGGGGTACCGCCGTATTGGCCATATATCCTATCATCAGCGAATAAAATGTGCTCCATAACCGTGTTTTGTAGCCCATTGAGTTAATGAGCATATTCCAGCGAAGGGAGCGTACTATGTGTGAAAGTATAACAGCGATAAGCGAATATAAAACCCAGATATAGTGGGCGTTTTCAATGTCAATCCAAACTTCCGACAAATCAAGTTTACGAAAACTCAACCAAAGTAAAAAAAACCCTAACCCAAGGAAAAACAAATATTCTAAAACTGTTACGAGGCGGCTTTTCTTCTTACTACTCACGGTATTATTATAATTGATTGTTTTCGTTGGGGAAAACAATGGTAGGTTTAAACGTTTTAGCCTCTTCAAAATCCATGGAAGCGTACGAAATAATGATAATCAAATCGTTCACCATCACCTTACGGGCGGCAGCGCCATTGAGGCCAATTACACCCGATCCTCTTTGCCCTGTAATAACATAAGTGGAAAACCGCTCGCCGTTGGTAATGTTATAAATGCTTACTTTTTCGCCTTCAATCATATTTGCAGCCTCCATCAACTCTTCGTCAATGGTAATGCTGCCCATATAATCAAGATTGGCTTCCGTAATGGTAGCACGGTGAATTTTGGATTTTAAAACTTGTATATTCATTGTTTTTAATAAATGAGAGCGGCAAAATTACTAATAAAATCGGATATTATCTATTAATCTAACATCACCAAGAAAAGCGGCAATAAATCCAATGGTTCCTTTGTTTTTTTCCCACCGGGTAACGGGTTGCAAAAAAACATCGTCGGCAAGCTCGAAATATTCAAGTACAAATGCGGGGTGTTCTTTAAACTTGTCGGTAACCCATTGCATAATTTCCATAGGCGACTTTTCGGTTTTTTGCTGAACGGCTTGTTGCAGCGTTTGATGAATAAAAGGAGCCAAAGCCCTTTCGTCGGGAGTAAGGCGCTCGTTACGCGAACTCATGGCAAGCCCGTCGGGTTCGCGAACAATAGGACATGGAATAATTTCCACGGGCATATTCTCCATCTTTACCAGCTGCTTTATAATGGCAAGTTGTTGAAAATCTTTCTCTCCAAAATAGGCTCTGTCGGGTGTAATGATGTTGAATAATCGTTTTACCACCACAGCAACGCCGTTAAAATGCCCCGGACGAAAAGCGCCTTCCATCACCGTTTCCAGTTTGCCAAAATCAAAATGTTCGGTAACTTTTTCTTCGGGATACATTTCGTCAACCGTGGGGGCAAACACAACATCGCAGCCAACACTTTTTAGCAGCTGCTTGTCCTTTTCCAAATCTCGCGGGTACTTTTTTAAATCTTCGGGGTTGTTAAACTGAATGGGGTTTACAAAAACGCTTACCGCCAGTAAATCGTTTTCATTTTTTGCCCTGCGCATTAAAGTGAGGTGCCCTTCGTGCAAAGCACCCATGGTGGGAACAAAACCAATGCTTTTTCCCTCCTTTTTAGCCTTCAAAAGAAACTGCTTTGTTTGTGATATGGTGTTAAAAGTTCTCATATTACTTATTTAAAATCTCCCATAAATCTTCTTCCAAAGAATTATAGGGTGTTTCCACAATCCTGCCGATTTCAGCATCGCCTTTAAATACAATAAACGTGGGAACCCGTTCAATATTATACATGCTAATATCTTCAACAACGGCCTCTTTGGCACGGTTAACCGCAATAAGGGTTATGTTGGAGGAGTCCATTCCCGCCTCATCCATAATTTTTATAAACCGTGGAACCTGCTCCTGACTGTCGCCACACCATTCGCCAAAAACAACCACTATAGAAACATTGTTTATTTTGGTTCTCAACTCATTAATCAGTTTTTCCGAAGGTTTGTATTCTTTGTATTCAGGATTAAAATAATTTCCGAATTCACCCGAGGTAAGTGCCTGCCGGTTACAATTACCCACCAATACTTTTTGATTCAACGCTGAATCGTAAGCCGTGACATTTACCTTTTGTGCAAACGATGTGCCGCTGAAGGGCAATATAAAAAGTAAAACAACAATTAATTTCTTCATCTTTTATTAACTTTACCGTAATTTTAAAAAACAAAGGTACAACCAAATTGAGAAAAAGCGTTAAAAAAAAATCAAAGGCCGAAAATATTGAGCCTGTAAAACTTTGGAAACTGTTTCAGCTTTTTGTTGTTTCGTCGTTTGCAGCTGTGTTTGCTTTTACATTGGTATGGTTCCTTACCAACTGGTCGGCGCTCTATTTTGCATACGATTTTAATATTCCAGGGCACTTTAATTTGAGTGGATTATTTTTTGATGCAGACAAAACAAGTCCTTTGTGGACCTTTGACGCCACCGTTACCATTTTACTTTCGAGGCCGGTAGCCGCTTTACTTATAGCGGTTTTATCGCTTGGCGCTTTTGTTTTTATTAAGCGCAAGCTGATAAGTTTTTTCTTTTTTCTTTTTTGGATGAATGTTTTAAGCTTTAACATTGCCCTGGGCGGATTGGTGGACGATGCCATTGTGGGTTCGGGTACCTACGATGTGCTAATGCTTTTAAAACTCAACCTTACCGTGGTGGTTTTTAGCAGTCTTGTAATTATTTACTTTTTATACCGGGTGGGAATAATTAACTTTTATGTGATAGCAGCCTCATTTCCGGAGCGGTATTTTGTTAATCCGCAAGGCAGATTCATTTTTTTAATGATGGCTGTTGTGCTGCCATGGCTGCTTTTATTTACTTTTCCATCGTTTGATAATTCAACAGGCTATACTTTGTTGGGTTTGTTAAAAAATATGTCGGTAATGGTAATTTTATTGCCGGCGTTTTTTCTAAAGCCGGCAAAAGGCCAGATGGCACATCTCGAAATTATACAAATGCCTCAAAAATTCGATTGGCTTAGCCTTGTTTTGTTTGCAACAGGAACTTTTCTTTTATACTATTTTATGGTGGATGGGGTTTATCTTTATGCCTGATTGTAGTTTAATCAACAAAAACATGTAAAGAAGTTGTTTCTCATCGGATTTAGCGGATTACACTGATTTTTGTTAAGTCCCGAAGAGGGATGTCATTTGAATAGCACCGGGTGAAGCCCGGTAGATATAACAATAATACGATAAGCCCCAGAAGTGGAGCGTTATCAATCAAAACAGGAATTAACCGTCAATATTGAGATATCACTGAGTCAAAATCAATTTCCTATTTTTAATCCGTCAATTACACTTCTTAATACGCGGCCATCAGTAAAAACATATTCAATGGTAATGGTATGAACACGAATGCTGTCGGGAGCAACATTAAATTTGAAAAAATATTGGCTATCTCTATTGGAGTGATTAATCAAAAGATTATTAATTTTCGAACTCTGTATTGCGGCATCACTACTCACGCTAATAATATTATTGAGCAGCTTACCTGCAGGGTAAACCGAACTATAGGGCTGATCGGATGTTACATTTACCTCTTGAAATACATCATAATCTTCAGCGGGAGAACACGCTTTAACGCTGCTTATTCCTAATTGATATTTAATTGGTGTTTCATTTAAAACAACCTCTATTTCGTTTTTCACCTTAAGCAGCACATTGTCATAACGGATTTCATTTGAATCCGGAATATAAGGCTCAAAAATATATTTATCGCAGCAGCCCGACGTATCAACACCTGTAACTCTAACTGTTGACCCTGATATTGCCATTGTTTTAAAATAAACACCATCCGTTCCACATGGCGTGCAGGCCGGCAAAACAATAGTAAAACAAACAAGCACGTAAATAAATGTAATAATCAAAGCCTTTTTCATACAGCAAAGCTATCAATTTTCCACGTACTTATATGCGAAACCTATTTTTCAGATGCCAAATGCAACTCATGTTAACATCAAGGCATCTTTTTAGTATCTTTAGTCCCCCTTTTAATTTTTGTATCATTTTTAAAATATGCTTTATGAATAAATCAATTTTTTTCCGAACCCTGTTACTGTTTACAATTGTTGTGTTTGGCTACACTCAGGTTGAAGCCAAAAAAAAGGACAAGGACAAGCAAAAGAAAGACCAGCTTGAATCTTCCGTATTCAGCAATTTTAAGTGGCGTAGCATCGGCCCTGCTTTTACCTCCGGCCGTATTGCCGATTTAGCTGTTGACCCCGATAATTATGCCCACTATTTTGTTGGAGCCGCTTCGGGCAATATTTGGAAAACCAACAACAACGGAATAACTTTCAAACCTGTTTTCGACCACTACGGAGCCTATTCCATTGGCGCACTTGCCATGGACCCCAACAACCACAATGTTATTTGGGCTGGAACCGGCGAAAACAACCATCAACGAGCCATTGGCTACGGAAACGGTATTTACAAGAGCAGCGACGATGGAAAAACATGGAAAAATATGGGGCTTAAGGAGTCGAGGCAAATAGGCGAAATTCTAATCGACCCACGTAATTCCGATGTGGTTTACGTTGCTGCCGAAGGTTCCATATGGGGGCCAAATAAAGAGCGTGGTGTTTTTAAAACTACCGATGGCGGAAAAACCTGGAAAAAAGTTTTGTTTATTAGCGAAAATACCGGTGTTGCCAACCTAGCTTTCGAACCCGGCAACCCTGATGTTATCTATGCCGGAGCGGAACAACGCAGGCGTCGCCAGTTTACCAAAATAGGCGGAGGGCCGGAGTCGGCTTTTTACAAGTCAACCGATGCCGGAAAAACATGGAATAAGCTTACCAACGACATCCCGAAAGTTGACAAAGGCGGTATGGAAATAGTGGTAGCCCCATCTAATCCCAATGTGGTTTATGTTATGTTTGAAGCTACCGAAAAGGGTGGTACTTATCGTTCGGATGACCGTGGCGCTTCGTTTCATAAAATGAGCGGCCATTTCAGTAGTGGACAGTATTATTCGGAACTGATTGTTGATCCGTTCAACGAAAATAAAATCTTTTCCATGGAAACCATCTCCAAAGTTTCGGTTGATGGTGGCAAAACATGGAAACAGCTGGGCAACAACAAACGCCATGTTGACGACCATGCTTTGTGGATTGACAAAAACAACACCAACCACATGAACATAGGTTGCGATGGCGGCCTTTACGAAACCTTCGACGGTGCCAAAACATGGATTCACAAAACTACGCTGCCCATCACGCAGTTTTATCGCGTTAGCGTTGATAATACCGAACCTTTTTACTGGGTTTACGGCGGCACACAGGACAACAACAGCGTAGGCGGGCCAAGTAGAAACATCAAACGCGGTGGCGTTACCAGCTGCGATTGGGTAACCACCCTCGGTGGCGATGGCTTTTGGCAGGCCAGCGACCCCGAAAACCCTGATATTGTTTATTCTGCCTATCAATACGGTAACATCTATCGTTACGACCGTAAATCGGGGGAACGGATAAAAATAAAGCCTGTCCCTGCCAAAAGCGAACTCACTTTTCGATGGAACTGGGACGCTCCTTTTATATTGAGCCATTTTAAAGGAACCCGGCTTTATATGGCTGCCAACAAAGTTTTTGTAAGCGATGACAGAGGAAATTCGTGGAAGGAAATTTCGGATGACATTACCCGTAATGAAGACAGAAACCAGTTTAAGGTGATGGGCAAATATTGGCCTGCCGGTGCTGTGGCTAAAGATGTGTCCACATCGCAATGGGGAACCGCCGTTTCGCTGGCCGAATCACCAATAAAAGAAGGGATGATTTATGTGGGTACCGACGACGGAGTTATTTCCGTTACCGAAGACAACGGTACCACCTGGCAGCGATACACCTCCTTTCCGGGCGTACCCGAATACACCTACGTAAGCGATATTTTACCCTCACGATTCGACGAAAATGTGGTTTACGCTTCGTTTAACAATTTGAAAAGTGATGATTTTAAACCATACCTTTTAAAGAGCAACGACAAAGGGAAAACATGGGTGTCAATTGTTAGCGACCTGCCTAAAGACCAGGTGGTGCATAGTCTGCAACAGGATGTTGTAAACAAAAACCTGTTGTTTGCAGGAACCGAATTCGGTATTTATTTTACCCTTGACGGTGGCAACCACTGGATGAAACTCGGCAGCGGACTTCCTGATATTCCGGTACGTGATATTAAGATTCAGGAACGCGAAAACGACCTTGTAATTGCTACTTTTGGCCGTGGATTTTATATTCTTGACAATTATGAGCCGCTTCGCGAAATTACCAAAGAAAAGCTGGATACCGAAAAAGCCATTCTTTTTCCTGTAAAAGATGCGTTAATGTATGTTCAGGATGGCGACCGTTACGGCGAAGGCTCGGCAGTATATCATGCTAAAAACCCTGCCTTTGGCGCCACCTTTACCTATTACGTAAAAGAGGTTCCGAAAACACTTAAACAGGAAAGATTGAAAAAGGAAAAAGAGCTGTTTAAAAACGGTGAACCCATCCCGCAGCCCACCAAAAAGGAGTTGGATAAAGAAAAAAATGAAACAGGTCCCTATTTTGTGTTCACCATCAAAAACAACGATGGCACCATCGTGCGGAAGCTTTATAAAAATGCTTCCAAAGGAATTGGCAAAATGACCTGGAATTTGCGATATATGAACCCTTCACCCGTTAAATTGAAAAAAGATAAATACAACCCCACTAAAAATGCCGGTGATGGTATGTTTGCGCTGCCCGGAACCTATTCGGTAAGCCTGTCAATGGTTCATAACGATGATGTAACACCGCTGGCCGGCCCGGTTAATTTTACAGCTAAGGTATTGAACAACACAACCCTGCCTGCACCCGATCGCAAAGCACTTGATGCATTTTACAAACAAATTGCCGATTTATGGCGCGTTACAAGCGGTACACAGGAGTATCTTGACGAGCTTCAGAAAAAGGCAGCTTATATACGGCAAGCCATTCAGTTTACAAACACGGCTACACCCGAAATGCGCTTAACAGCTGACAATCTTAACCAAGAGCTTGAAGATATTGCGTTTATTTTTAACGGAACACCTGCCAAAGCCAGCGCTGAAGAGGTGCCTCCTGAAAACGTTTCGCTCAACGACAGACTTGCCGATGCGGTATGGACTTCCTGGGGTAACACCTCCGCTCCTACCGATGCTCAAAAGCAAAGTGTTGCTATTATTAAGGATGAAATACCTGCTATTCAAACACGTATTGAAAAGGTGGCAGCAGGACTTAAAACGCTTGAAGCTCAGCTGGATGATTTAAAAGCACCCTATACACCCGGTAGAATGCCGAAGTAAAAAGTCCAGATTACAAATCCGGACAAACTGCAGGGGTTATTAACAGGGTTGTTGAAGAGTGTTACACTGAGCGTTGTTGAAGAGTGTCACACTGAGCGTAGTCGAAGTGTGAGACTCTTTAACTTACTGTTCATCCGGCAGACGAGTGCTCAATGCAACATAATACCCAATCTTATTCGTGTTAGCCCTACTGAATGATAAAGTCAAGTTGAGGTTATTAATTAATCAATACCCACGGAATTGTGTATTCGTGTAAAACACGAGCAACAGGGAGATACTCCTTACTTCGTCTATGCTTTCTTTTTTTTCCGGTTGATTTCAGGTTTTTATCTTTTAAATGCTGAATTGTTAATGTTACCGGAATAATAAACCTTGAAGTATATATTTTGTTTTCGAACATTGCAGGCATCCAGATTAACGGACTATTTTTTAAAGCTTTAACGACTTCATCTCCACATCCGTCTCCAATGTCGTTTATTACGGTATAATTACCTGCAAGTCCAAAAATGTTTACTTCAAACATTACGTAAAGAGTTCCGGCAGTTAAATTATCTAAAGCCTTTTTTGGGTATCTAAAAGTTGAAAGAGCAGTATATAAAAAATACATACTACCCAAAGGCCTGGGGGGTCTATCAACATGAGACATCTTGTAACCCTCTTCAAATTTAAGTGCATATTGCGATGTATCAGGCCTAATGTACACCACCTGCCTCAGGTCGCAATCATATTTAAAGGCCAATTGGCCGGGTGTATCGTAATAGCTCCAGATACCTGTTTTATAAACACCTTGCAACTCCCCTTTAACATAATCCTCATCTATTTTGAAGATACTCGAAGGGTCAGCTTTTTTAAGTTTAACAAGAAAATGACTTTTTCCGGGCAGACTAAAGTTACTAATTGCATATCCTTTGTGCCTGATTTGTATTATATCTGCCGAATCAGCAAAAACCTGAAAATATCCCAAATGGTTGGTTATTGTCTTACTAGTAAAATTATTCAGCCATACTATAGCACTTTCGATGGGTTTTTCCGTATCAAAATCAACAACTCTTCCTGTAATTTTATGTTGTCCGAAACCTTTTGAAACAACAAAACCCAGAAAGAGCACAAAAAGAAAACGAAATTTCATAATTAGATACAAACTTTAAAATGGGACAACAATAATTTAAACAAAGATATTAAATTGAGCATAATAGAAACGCTACAAGTACTTATGTTTTTATGGGGTCAGACCGCATATTAAAAAGTGTTTATTATCAGGGTAATTGAAGATTGCCACACTTCGACTTCCTGTTTTCCGCGCTTTTGGAACAGGCATTCATAACGTACTGTATGCCAGCCTTAATATTTTATTACCAGGTGTCCCGTTAAATTTTTACCAATATAATTGGTTTCCGCAATAGGCAAAACTTAATGCTGCAATACCTTTTCTCTTTGTTACTTTTTTACTCAAAAAAGTAACCAAAAAAATGTCCGCTGCGTCTAAATTCCTAAAAACATAAACCTGCCGACTAAAACTTATGAACTCCTCCTTTTAGTCCTGCCAAAAGGAAAAAAAGAAGAAAAAGCATATTTGCTCATATTTACAAAACTTGAAGTAAAACATAGTTAAGGGGCAGTCCTAACGTCGTCAAACAACATAAGTTT
>JALVAQ010000334.1 GCA_027011095.1 Bacteroidales bacterium | reverse complement strand
CCTCGTAATAATAATAATACCTGTTACAATTTCAGCAAAGGGTTCAAACTAAAAATATATTCTTCCTCTTTTGCAAGCATGCGGGTGGGTTCCCAAAACGGCGGGCCTGCGTAAGGGTGAATGATAAAAGGCTTACAGCTACGAGCAAAAGCGCTTGCGTTTCGGCTTCAAACATTTAGGCGGGCTTTTAGCGCGTAGACGTTTGAATGCGACTCTTTTGCCGTAGATGTTGCCTTTTATCAGAGTGGGAGGAAGCATCGTTTTGGGTCGCCTCCCGAAAGCTTTCGGGATGGTTCCCTGCCCGTCCGGTCAGGCGGGGTTTCTTGGCGAGACAAGAAATGAACATTAAGAATAATTTCTTGGGTGTCCCATTGCGGAAAACAGGAAAAAGTGTTTATTATCAGGGTAATTGAAGATTGCCACACTTCGACTTCCTGGCCTGTCCGGCTTGCCTGCCCTCCAAAGACGGGTAAACGGCAGGTAGGCAGGCGCTCAGTGTGACACCCTGAGCGTAATCGATGAGTGTCACCCTGATCGGTCACCCTGAGTGATTTTTTTAAAGCCGTAAGGTGCGCTTTTCTATTTATTTTGATTAAAAAAATCGTATCGAAGGGTGACCGTGAAAAAGATAAAGGTTTTATTAATTAATAACATTTTTCTATCCTCCCCGCCATGCTTCGATACAATTCCTCTCCGCTGAAGCTACGAGAAATCACTCAGCATGACCTTCGCGCAGGTAGATAAATCCGGACAAGCTTTAGTTATTAACAGGGTAGTTGAGGAATGTCATACTTCGACTTCGCTCAGTATGACACCTTTCAATTATACTCAATCACCTCACCACGGCCAACTTGCCTGTTTGCACGGGGATGCCTTTCTCGAAAAGCGTAAACAGGTAAAAGCCTGCCGGCCAACTGCTCACATCAACAACGGCATTGGCGCGGCCGGGGGCTATAACGGTGTTGTAAACCGTTTTGCCGGTTGGAGATACAACCATCAGTACCCGCGGTATGCGCTTAACCACATTTATTTCAATGCGCACTTTGCTGCTTGCCGGGTTGGGATAAAGAGACATAACCCCGAGCTTTATCATCACCTCATTAAGGTTTACCACAGTGGTGTCAAGATTAATGGTGTCGCTTTGTATGGCGTGCGGGCAAAGGCTGTCGTAAGTGTAGGTGGCGGTATAGATGCTGTCGTATTCGAGGTTTTTGTTGTATTTACGCAGTTCATAGTAATTAGGCTCAGGATAATTTTGTATTTCAAACCCTATTAACAATTTATTGTCGGAGGTAGTAATTGAAACTTTTGTTTCCGGGTAAGGGTTGGCGTCTTCAGCAGTTACCGAAATTAATCGTTTTTGTAGTACATTGCCTGCCGTATCAGTTTTTACAATATAAACAACAAGAGAATCCACGTCCCCTGTTTCATCACGGAGATAGCCTGGACTAAGAAACAACAACGAATCGCACATCACACTAACCGTATTGCAACTGCCTATCAACTGAGAAACCGTATCAACAAGCGGTTTGAACCACAACATGTTGCCAAAACTGTCTAATTTATATAAACTGGCCGGTTCACCACCATAATAATTTGTATCCGCATGATTCATCCGTCCACCCGCATACAAGTTGCCATAAGTATCAACATTCCCTTTTCTGGTATCACCAACAAAATAGTGATCGGTATAAGCATTGTGCCAAATTTCGTTTCCTGCCGTATCAATTTCGATAAACTCGGGGCGAATCCAATAAGGAACAGTATCGGGTGGCTGGGCTTTATAAACCTGACCTACCGTTACAAAATTACCATTGTTTTTTCGTAGCAAACAATCACTGGCTGAGCTTGTGCAGTATTCGCCCTCCCAAACACCGTATTTCTTAGCCCATATCGTTTCGCCTGTTGACTTTAACTTAACCAAAAAATAATAATCAGGCGCATCCCAATCATAGCCGTTGACCAATAACATGATATCTCCATTGTCCAATTCAAAAACACCTCTTGACCATTGCATTTCGTCAATTCTGAATATCCTGCTCCACTCCTTCTTGCCGCAGGCATTCAGTTTAAGAACGAACATGTCTCCTTGCAAATCAAATTGATAAGTTACACCCTGTATTAATAATCCACCATCAGCTGTTTGTGTTACCCTGCCGGCACCCGAATTTACCCAATCATGACTTGCCGGTTGATAATTAATATATTTCTCCCATAAAATATTGCCATTGATGTCGGTTTTAGTAAGCAAACAGTATTTATAATGACCTAAGTCATCCTTTAAAGTATTAGCCGTTAAAAAGCCTTTATCATAAGTTTCTATTAAATCATGAATTCGTATTGGTTTATCAAAAGAGAAAGTTCTTATCCAGGTACTATCCTGCGCTTGTGTAATTAGTGAAATTATAACCAGCAATAGTAACAGGTATTTTTTCATGATTTTTAAGTCAATAAAAGGGTTAAATAACAATGCTGACTAAATTACAAATATTATTTGAATTGTAAAGAGGTTACTACTATAAATATACAGTGTAAGGAACGGCTTATGGTTTTATAATCAGTTGAATTTATGTAATTTATAAATCGCCTCATTGGTGGCGCCTTGTTTCTATCCTCCCCGCCATGCTTCGATACAATTCCTCTCCGCTGAAGCTACGAGGAAT
>JALVAQ010000333.1 GCA_027011095.1 Bacteroidales bacterium | reverse complement strand
ATCTTGAATCTCTTTGGTAAGAAACTCTTTAAAATTGTCGTACATAGCTTTACTGTTTTCAGGTTTTTATATGGCTCAAAAGTAGTAATTCTTTTTGATGAAAATAATTTTTAGCCATGACAAACCATCATTTATTACCTTATTTTAATAACTTTGTTTTTTAAAAAACCACTCAAATTACGCTAATATGAAAAGATTCAGGCTCTTAGTTTTATTATTAATATTGACAAATGTTGTAATATCGCAAACCACCTACACAAACCTTTCAAAAGAAACCACCATTACAGAACAGTTACCCATAAGAGCGGTTAGAAAATCTGCTATATGGTTTAATATGGGATGGAATGGCTTTGTTGGAATTGGCCCGGCAATCAGCAGTTATGCGACACCAAAAATTGCTATTGACGCCGGATTGGGGCTGTCTTCAACGGGCTTTAAACTATCAGGAAGAGGACGGTATCTTTTTTCAGTAAAAAACTTTACTCCTTTTGTTGGTGCTGGGTTTCAATATGGTTTAGGCTCGCGCACCGATTTTGAGCTAAAAGACGGCTTTAACAACAACGAACCTTTCAGAGTTAAAATATTTCCCTCTCCATTTTTACAACTTGCAGGAGGATTTGAATATATGGCCAAGAAAGGTTTCTTCGTATTATTTAATGTGGGTTATGCCATTTTGTTAAAGGATGAAAACTATACAATCACCAAAGGTTCCCCATCGCCGGATGAACTAAAAGCCCTTGACATAAGCTATCGTTCCGGAATAGTATTTGAAGGCGGCATTGGATATGCTTTTTAGCCTTACCAACCATAAGCAGGCCATCAGCTCTAAAGCCTCCCTTACTAACTTAATGGCAATGTTAAAGAAACAAAACGATTTAAAGTTGTTTGAAATCTTTTTCTACTTTTGCCGTCTTATTTAAAAAAAAGAAGATTAATAAAATGAAGAAGATTCTATTTATATCGGTATTGGTACTGGCATCGTCATTTTCAGCATTTGCTCAAAGTAAAGATAACAAAAGCATGGAAAAAGCTATTTGTAAGAAAAACATGGATACTGCTGTTAAGCCCGGCAACAACTTTTACGAATATGTTAACGGAGGCTGGATAAAAGAGCATCCGGTTCCACCTGAATACAGCCAATATGGAGCATTCACCATTTTGTACGAACAAAACCAAAAAAAATTACGTGCGTTAATTAAAAAGGTTTCCATGGAGCAAGAGGCTCCCAAAGGCAGCATTGCGCAAAAAATTCGTGATTTTTACAACAGCGGAATGGATACGGTTACCATTGAAAAAATGGGTATCAAACCCATCGAAAAAGAACTCAACAAAATTAACAGCCTCTCTTCTAAAGAAGATGTTATTGCGTACATGGCAACCATGCATCGCTATGGAATTTCACCTGTTTTTTACTTTTTTACAGAAGCCGACCAACGTAACAGCGTCATGAATATTGGTAATTTATATCAGGGTGGCCTTGGTCTTCCCGATGTGGACTACTATTTAAACGATGATGCAGCGAGCAAAAAACTTCGCGAAGCGTATGTTGATCATCTTACCAAAATGTTTATGCTCAAGGGTGATAATACAACACAGGCCACAAAAGAAGCAAAAGCGGTTATGGCACTGGAAACCAAACTGGCACAGGTATCGTTTACCCGTGTTGAACAGCGCGACCCGGTTAAAAACTACAATAAAATGACTTTAGAGCAGCTAAAAGAAACAGCTCCGGGATACAACTGGAATCTGTTTTTTGAAACACTTGGATTGAAAAACCCCGGCGATATAAATGTTGGTCAGGTTAAATTTTTTAAAGGCGTTAGTAAGTTGATGGACGAAACCGACCTTGACACCTGGAAAGCCTATCTTACATGGAACCTGCTGGATGCTTCGGCCAATTATTTAAGCAAAGATTTTGTCGAGCAGAATTTCGATTTTTACGGCAAAACCTTATCGGGACAGCCTAAAATGCAACCTCGTTGGAAACGCGTGCTAAATGTTGTGTCGGGCGGACTTGGTGAAGCTCTTGGGCAGCTATATGTTGAGCAATATTTCCCGTCATCGTCAAAAGAACGTATGGTTACGCTTGTTAACAATCTGCGTACTGCTTTTGGCCAACGAATTGAAAAACTCGACTGGATGACCAATGAAACAAAAAAGAAAGCACTTGAAAAATTGGGCGCCATTACCGTTAAAATAGGTTATCCTGATAAATGGAGAGATTACAGTAAACTTGAAATTGTCCCAAACAGCTATTTTGACAATATTATTGCCGTTAGATTATTTAACTTTAACCGCGATTTAAACAAAATAGGCAAACCTGTTGATAAAAAAGAGTGGGGAATGACACCTCAAACAGTAAATGCCTATTACAACCCATCCAACAACGAAATTGTTTTTCCGGCAGCTATTTTACAACCGCCTTTCTTTAACCCTGAAGCTGATGATGCCGTTAACTACGGCGCAATCGGTGTTGTTATCGGCCACGAAATGACCCATGGCTTTGATGACCAGGGAAGGCAATACGACAAAGACGGAAACCTGAATGACTGGTGGACAGAAGCCGATGCAAAAGCATTTAAAGAGAAAACCGATAAGTTGGTTGCGCTGTACGATAACTATGTTGTTTTAGATTCGTTACACGTTAACGGCAAGCTTACTCTTGGCGAAAACATTGCCGATTTGGGAGGCCTGAACATCTCCTATCAGGCGTACCAAAACAGTTTGAACGGAGAAACTCCCGAACCCATCGACGGACTTACCTCCGACCAACGTTTTTACATGGGTTTTGCGCAGGTTTGGCGCCAAAGCATCCGCCCAAAGGCCATGGCTCAAAGGCTGAAAACCGATGTTCACAGTCCCGGCGAAGCAAGGGTAAATATTCCACCCTTTAATATTGATGCTTTCATTAAAGCTTTCAATGTTAAAGAAGGTGATAAACTGTATATTCCTAAAGATAAAAGAGCTTACATCTGGTAGTCCTTACCGGCTAACCTGCAATTCATAAAATGCCTCCGTATTGGAGGCATTTTTTTTGATACATTTGCCAAAAAATTTATTTTATGCTACGTTTGTTATCAAAGTTTCTGCTTTGGGCAACCGGATGGAAAATAGTGGGCGATGTACCTGACGGAATTAAAAAAGCAGTAATCATTACAGCTCCTCATACCAGCTGGTGGGATTTCTGGATTGGAAGGCTGACCTTTTGGATGAGAGGCAGAAAAATATTCCTGCTCATAAAAAAAGAGGCTTTTAATCCGCCTTTTGGCTGGCTGCTTAAAAAAGCCGGTGGGATTCCGGTGGACCGATCAAAGCGAACCCATATTTCAGAACGTATTGCAAACGAATTTAAACACCGCGACAGCATGTATCTTGTTGTTACACCCGAAGGAACAAGAAAGCTGGTATGGCATTGGAAAAAAGGATTTTATCAAATTGCCATGGAAGCCGGCATCCCTATTATACTGGGGTTTTTAGACTACCCAAATAAAACCGGTGGCTTTGGCCCTGTTTTCTACCCTACCGGCGATTACAATAAGGATATTAAAGAAATTTCTAAGTTCTATTATGATAAAGGAGCCAGACACCCTGAACGATTTAATCTCTCACCTCAAAATCTGGAAACGGCATTGAAAAAGTTAAAATAGCTGACGCTTTACTTTGACTTTATTGTTTCGAGGTACAACTTTTCAACCTTCTCTCTGGCCCAAGTAGTTTTTCTTAAAAACTTCAGGCAAGATTTTATTGACGGTTCGTTTTTAAAACATCTTATATCAATGCGTACCGCCAGCTCATCCCACCAATATTCTGCAACAAGATATTCAAGCATATCTGCCAGCTTAATACCATGTAATGGATTGTTTTGTTGTTTTTTAGCTTCGGGCGGTTTATTAACAAATGATTTTGACATATTATTCCTGAGCTACCTTTTTTTCCTTCGGTTACTATTTTTATCCCCTCTCGTTTTAGGCTTCTTATACTTTTTCATCTTTCTTAAATAAGAGCCTCCCTGATTGGTTTTTTTATTTTTCTCTTTCTTTTCGTGAAAAGCATCCCCTTTTATCACTCTTTTAATTATTTTTCCATAGCTGCCACTGTCTTCAGGACGCTCTTCGGGAATAGTTTCTTTTGATATTTTAACCTCCCCCGGAAATACCCTTTCAGGAATTTTATACGACATCAATGCTTCAATGGCCTCTTTGAATGCCTCCTCCTTTTCGGTATAAAACAATATTGTTTTTCCATGCTCTTTTGCCCTTCCCGTTCGCCCAATCCGGTGCATATAGTTTTCAGGAAAAGCCGGCACATCAAAATTAATTACATGGGTAATCTTTTCCAAATCAAGCCCCCGGGCGATTACGTCGGTAGCAATCAGAATTCTAACTTTTCCTTCGTCAAATTGTTCAACCGACCTGATGCGATAGTTTTGCGACTTGTTGGAATGAATAATAGCGCTTTCCCGACCAAACTCCGCTTCCATTGCGTCAAATAACCGGTCGGCATTTTTTTTATTGGAAACAAAAACCAATACTTTACTAAACTCATCCCTGTTATCAAGCAGATGCTTCAAAAGATTTACTTTGGTGTAGAAGTTGGGAACCGCATAACAACTTTGTTCAATGTTATCCAGTGGTGTACCACTTAAGGCAACCGATATTTTTGTTGGAGTAATAAAATAGTCATCAATAAGGGCATCCACCTCCTCCGTCATGGTGGCCGAAAACATGATGTTCTGGCGACGCTCTTTCAGCAACTCAAAAATACCTGTTAACTGCGGACGAAACCCAAGGTCCAGCATCACATCCACTTCATCAATCACCAGTTTTTTAACATTATTAAGCCTCAAGGCTCTGCTTACGGCGAGGTCGTAAAGCCTTCCCGGTGTGGCAACCAGAATATCAACTCCCTGTGCCACTGCAATTTTTTGCGTATTGATGTTGGTTCCGCCATAAACACCAACCACACGAATGGTAATGTATTTTGCCAAATTTTCAATCATCTCCACCATCTGCAAAACAAGTTCACGGGTTGGCACCAGAATAAGAATTCTTGGGCTTACCAGCTTTGAAAATTTATGCTCGTGAAGCAGAGGAAGCATATATGCCAGGGTCTTGCCGGTACCGGTTTGGGCAATGCCCACCACATCTTTTCCGGAAAGAATAACCGAAAATGCTTTTGCCTGTATAGGCGTAGGTTTGGTAAAACCCAAATCGGAAATAGCATCTTTCAGCTTGCCGGAGATATTAAAATTTTCAAAGGAGTCCATCAAATTTATTTTTTGCAAAAGTAGCGAATATACCGGTGCCTGCAAGGTATTGTTGTTAGGCTATTGCTTCAACGTTTCAAGATGCTGTACATCGGCAGCGTTCGCCTTGAAAAATTTGGTATGCAAGACCTTTTCGGTCGATGCAAGCCTTGCGCGGCAGAGAATGGAAAAGTCGGATCAGGTAATTAAAAGTCTTCCGACATCATCCGGAAATCATCCGGATTACAAATCCGGACGAGCTTGGGGGTTTGGTATAGAGACCGGAAAGGTCGGGAAGCGTAATCAGAATCGTAAGCTACAAAACAGTTGACAGCTTGGCGGTAATTTCGTTGATAAGGTTTTCCAGCGGACGCTTAGCCATCATGGCAAGCATGGGATTCAGGTCGGCATCCACCTCTCCGGTTGCTTTAGTGGACTCGCCGTCTTCGCTTAACGAAATTTTAAGCGCAAACGAAATGGGCGACTTGCCGTAAGGAACCATCTCAATGTAATAAGGAGCCTCTTTTTTAGCGAATTTCATCCCCACTTTTCCCATTCCTTTTGCCGAAAACGAACAACTTTCGGAATCCGATTGCCACTCCGAAACCTGCTCCGGCATCAGATGTTCAAAATTATTGAAATCGGACAAAAAATTAAAAACATCATTAATGTTTTTGTTTACTGTAACTGTTTTTCCTGAAATATGCATAATTACTTGTTTTCAAATTTATTACTCCACTCACGGGGATTCTGGCGCCACTCCATAAGCGCAAATTTATCTTTCTGAGGCACATAATCGGCGGCAACAGCCAAATCGATTAAATGATCATAGTCGGATAGGGTTATGAGCTTACAATTTTTTTCGGTAAAGTTAGCATCAGCCACTTGAAGCCCGTAGGTAAAAATAGCAACCATTCCTTTAACAACCGCACCTGCATCACGAAGGGCATCCACTGCGGCAAGGCTGCTTTTTCCGGTTGACACCAGATCTTCAACCACTACCACCGACTGTCCGCTGTTAATACGGCCTTCAATTTGGTTGGTCAGCCCGTGCGACTTTTTTTGCGACCGCACATAAACAAAGGGCAATCCCAATGCCTCGGCCACCAACACTCCCTGAGGGATTCCGGCTGTGGCCACGCCTGCAATAACATCAACCCCTTCAAAGTGTTCCTGCACCGCTTTAACAAGCTGTTGCCGTATGTAAGTTCGTAACTCGTGAAAAGAGAGTGTAATTCTGTTGTCGCAGTATATGGGCGACCTCAAGCCCGATGCCCAGGTAAAGGGCTTTTCAACATTGAGTTTAATTGCTTTAATTTGCAATAGTTTTTCAGCAATTATAGCTGCCGTTTCCGAATTTAAAATCATGCCGCAAATGTACAAGATTTTCAACTTAAACAAAGCTTTCATATTAAGCGATTCGCCCTGCAAAAAGATAAAAAACATTAAAATCAGCAATATTAACGACCTCTGCCTTGCTTTACGCGAGTGGAATGAAGAAGATGAAGTGTTTGATTTATGTTTTTGGGGCCTCCCACCCGATGAAATGCTAAACCATTTAAAGGCCTTTTACTCTTATGTTGAGGCTGCCGGCGGTATGGTTAAAAATCCGGAAGGCGGGTATCTTTTTATCAAACGGTTCGGGATTTGGGATTTACCAAAAGGAAAGCTTGAAAAAAACGAGTCGCCTAAAACGGCTGCCATTCGTGAGGTTGAAGAGGAAACGGGTATAAACAACGTTTCCATTGTAAAACTACTTACCAATTCGTGGCATATTTATCCATGGAAAGAAACCACTGTTTTAAAAAATACTTTTTGGTATTTGATGGAAAGTGATTTTAAGGGTAATTTAACTCCCCAACTTAAAGAAGATATAACCGATGCACAATGGTTATCTGCCAAACAGGCGGTAAAGGCTTTACAAAGTTCTTACCGATCGTTGAGCGAGAACCTGTTGGGATTTATTGAAGCTTTTTAAAGATAGATTTTTATTCCATTTCTACTATTTGAATATTCAGTGGCAATAATATGAATACTATTACTCGTCTTCAACGATTAAAATCCGTTAAACC
>JALVAQ010000332.1 GCA_027011095.1 Bacteroidales bacterium | reverse complement strand
TTTTATAACCATAGGTTAAATAAGAAAATATCCCGTCTTAACAGGACAACAATGCAACCCGCCCGAGGGCACCGTCCGGTACGCCCGACTGAATAACGCAGTCGGGCAGGGGCAGGCAATGCAACAATGCGGCAATCGAGCAATGGAGCAATCAAGCAACATTAGTTAACGCATCAAAACAAGAATTCGCCAATTATCGCTCGCCAAGCACCAGATCAACAGTTTGTGCTTTGCCCTTTCTTAAAATTTTTATGGTAATTTTATCACCCGGCTGATGCTTTTTAAGAATAGTCGTATAATTGCGCAGGTCGGTAACCTTATCGTTATCAACCCCAACAATAATATCATCCTTTTGCAATCCGGCTTTGGCACCTGGCGAATTTTCAATAACCGCACCTATTTTCACGCCCTCGCCGGCATAGGCAAAATCGGGAACCGAACCCGTTGACACACGGCGGCTCTTTTTGGGTGCTGCTGTTTGACTGCCTGTTTTTGCTTTTGTGCCTGCTTCACCGGTAAATGGCATGGCTTCGCTGCGGTCGGCAAGATACTCCACCACCTCTTTCGCCACCGAGGCTACCTTTACAAGTCCCTTACCGTCAATTTTCTCCCAGGTATCGGTGGGCCGGTGGTAATTTTGTGTGGCGCCGGTAAAGAGCTGTACTCCCGGAATCCCCTGCTCAATAAAGGCCACCTGATCACTGGCATCCAGTTGTTTTTGAACCACTTCGCTTTTTACGCCTGTGGTATAATCGGTGCCCATAAAAATAAATTTCCACTCGCGAGCCGTGTTGGCGTTGAGCACCAACAGCTTTTTGTCGAACAACGAACCATCGGTATCAATGTTTACATCGGCAAAAGGTACTCCTTTAAAGTAATCTTTTATGTGAGCTACAAAATAGCGCGAACCAATCAGTCCCGCTTCTTCACCTGTAAAAGCGGCAAAAACAATGGTTCGTTTGGGCTTTAGTTTCGACATGTTTTTGGCCAACTCCAACAAAATTGAAATACCACTGGCATTGTCATCGGCACCATGGTGTATCTTGCCTTCATCGCCGGCATGTACATCGGGCCAGCCCAACCCCAAATGGTCGTAATGAGCCGAAACAACTACCGGAAAATCTTTTAAATTGGCATCGGTACCAGGAATAACCGCAATAACATTTTTAAGCGTTAATTTTTGCGGCCCCGGTTTGTTGGGGAAATTGTGTTTAAATGTTTGATAATAGCTACCTCCCAACGGCTTTAATCCGTAAGCTTTAAATTTATCAGCAATGTACTGCGAAGCGGTGTCAAGGTAAGGTGTTCCCAATCCGCGGCCCATTAGCCTGTCGGAGGAGAGGTATTTGATGGTTTCCATCATTCTTTTTTCCGAAAAAAGCGATTTTTCGTAAGCAAGTGCTTTGCGTTTTTTCATCATGGAAATGTTTTGTGCTCCAGGACTGAAAACCTTTACCAACGGCGAATTAATAACCGGCCATTGCCCCTTGGCAATATTGGTTGGCTCATCTCCTTCAAAAGCCAGATAGCTGTATTTGCCGTAGTGAGGCAGCTTGCGTATCAACCCTGCAATGGCTTCCGTTTTACCCGGCTGTATAAACACCATGCTCTGATTTACGTTATACGGATTAAAAACTGTGGCAACAAAGCTGTTGTTACTTTTTGGCAATATCTTTTTCTGAAACTTTACCGAATCGGTGGTAAACTTCGAGCTGTAAACAGCAAGCGCCTTGTTAACGGAATCGGCAAATTTATTTTCAAAGCCGATAATCCAAATGGTTTTGTCCGATGAAAGCCCCAAAAGATCGTTATCGTTAACAATGGTAAAGTTATCCTGCGAATCGGCTTTCTTCCATTGGTTGGCAAAATCGGCGTACAACTTTTTGCGGGCTGCATCAGCATGGGCAGGCAAAACAATAATATTTTCTTTGGAAGCCCATATTTTCGACAGAGCCGGCGGCACCTCTTTGGGGTCAAGCTTTCTGAAAACATCGTATTGCGGATCCACAGCCAATTTCAAAGGTTTTTCGTTAAGTATCAACTGGTAATCCTGTAATTTCTTTGTCATATGAACGGTAAAGTCCTGCACCCCTTTTTGAGTGGCAACAGCTATGGGTACATCAATGGTAAAGGCCTCTTCGGATTGTATCTGCTCCAAACTCAAAAAGATACGATAGCTGTTGTTGTAGGTGTCTGTTTTTACTGTTTTTATGATTAGTTCGGGGGCGCCGGTACGCAAAACCCACTGATTAAAAAACGGTTGCAGGTTAAGCCCCGAAACAGCCTCCATCGAAAGGCGGATGTCGTTGTACGAGGCGGTGGTAAATTTATGTTGGTTGTAAAAGTGCTGCCATCCCTTTAAAAAGGTTTCGTCACCAAGCTTGCGTCTAAGCATATGCCACATCATAAGCGCTTTACCATATCCGATGGCCTCGGAAGGGCCGTTGTAACGCGAAGCAAATTTCGACAGTGGAAAATCGTTTTCAGGTGTTACAAAATTGGTGAACTTTTGCACGGTGGAGCGGCGGTAACTTTCGCCCTGGCCGCGTTGCTCTTTAATAAGGTGGTCGGCCATATAGGCTGTAATGCCCTCACACCAGTTGCCCTGCGAGAAATCAACGTAAGCGCTGTTGCCCCACCAGTTATGAAGCAACTCGTGCGGATAAGACGAATGCAAAATAAACGGAAAGCGAATAATTTTTTCGCCCAACAGCGTAAACGATGGCATACCGTAACCGGTTTCCCAAAAATTTTCCACCAAGGCAAATTTTGAGTACGGGTAGGGAGCAATCATCTGCCGGTCCATCTCCATGTACTGCTCGGTAACTTCAAGGTACTTGTTGGCAAGAGCTTCATCGGGTGTTCGCAAAAAAGCCATGGCCTTAATGCCGGAGTTCATGGTGTAACCATATTCGGTAAACTTAGCTGCAATTAAAAAAACCTCTTCCTGCGGTTTGTCGCAATTCCAAATATCCACATGGCCTGTTTTTTCCTTTTGATTCATTGTGCGCTCGCCCTGCGATACCGACCTCCAACCAAAGGGAAGGGTGGTGGTTAATTTAAAGGTCATCAAACTGTTGTCGGCGGTGAGCACCCAAAAAGTGGAGCCGGCAAGATAAACCCCTTTACTGCTGATAATGCCCGGCGATTCGCTAAAACCACGCTGGTAGTTTTCGGCACTTTGCTCAATGGCCGAAGCAATTTTTCCAGAGTAGGTAACTTCAAAACTTCTCTTTTTGCCTTTAAAATGAACTTTGTATTGGTCGATTTTTAAATCTCCGCTGTTTTCATCCCTGTCCATACCCACATCACCCGCAGGGATATGTTGATCTACTTTTACAACCTTTACATTTTTTGAAAAAGCTACCGGCGATAAATCGGCATTTAAGCTAAAAATAAAATCGCCGGGCGTGTCGGTTGAAATAATATCATGAACCGATAACTCGGAGGTTTCAGGGTTGATATTTACTTTGAGGTTATGGTGAACAATACGTGCGGTTTGCCCTTTGGTTGCTACCGAAAAACCCAATAAAACTATAAAGAAAAAAAACTTTTTCATCTGCTTAAATTTTAAAGGCTCAAAGATACTTTGTTTTGTTATGTTTGTCCTGCAATTGAAAGGATTTTTACAGTTAAATTTGCCCGCAGGGTTTAAAACAATAATTATGAGAGATATTGAAACTATTGGTTTAGCTAAGTTGTTTCTTAACAGGATAATAAAAACGTTGTCAGTACTTTTTTTTCTGTTTGTTTCGCTTCAGCTTTTGGGGCAAACAGTACCTGCCGATGTGCAAAAGGTGCTTGATGATGCAGGAAAAAACAAAGTTGAACTCGAAAAGGTTTTACATCATTATCAAAAGCAAAAAGACTCGCTCAAGCTGCGAGCGGCATGGTTTTTAATTGCCAACATGAACGGCCAGTGCTATGCCAAAGCCAAGCTGGTGGACACCTCCGGGAACCGTGTAAAGTTTAACGTGCTCGATTATCCCGATTACAAAACCATGGTGGCTGCATGGGATTCGGTGGAGCATAAAATCGGCACCATCGACTTTACCCGCGACACTTTAATTTACGATATCAATATTATTACCGCAGACTATTTAATTGAGAACATCGACCTTGCCTTTAAAGCCTGGAATAAGCCCTGGGCACGACAACTGACTTTTGATAAGTTTTGTGAGTATATTTTGCCCTATCGCGACAGCAACGAACCTCTGGAACCCTGGCGGAGACGCATGTACAAAAAGTATAACTGGGTTCAGGATTCAATGACCGACAAAACCAATCCCACCGAAGCCTGTATTTTAATTAACAACGAAATCAGGTCGTGGTACAAGTTCGACCCACTGTTTTACCGGCATCCCACCGATTTGGGATTAAGTGAAATGGAAGAGTACAAGCGAGGCCGCTGTGAGGACATGACTAACCTGGCGCTGTATGCCATGCGTGCTCAGGGCGTACCTGTAATGAGCGACTACACGCCTGCATGGCCGAATACCGGTAACAATCATGCCTGGAATGCCACCCTTACCAAGGATGGAAAGGTGGTTATTTTTATGGGTGGGCTGGACAATCCTTATGAATACAAACTTGACAACAAAAAAGCCAAAGTTTACCGCAAAACCTTCGGAAGGCAAAAAAACAGCCTTGCCTTAACCAAACCCGATTACGAAAAGGTGCCCGGCTGGCTGTCATCGAGCCACTACATCGATGTTACGAAAGATTACATCCCGACAGCTAATGTTAAGTTGAAGCTTCAGCGCCCAAAACCCGACAGTGTAAACTATGCCTATTTGTATGTTTTTAATTCAGGCGACTGGACAGCTATTCACTGGGGAAAAATTATGGGCGATTCGGTTACCTTTACCGACATGGGCAAAGGAATAGCCTATTTGCCATGTTATTACAAAAATGGGAGCTATCTTCCAGCCGGCAACCAGTTTATTTTGCAGGAGGATGGCACAGTAAAGGAAAATGTGGCCGACACCCTGCACACCATGAGCGTGGATTTATATTCAACCACACGAAAAAAGACGGTAAAAGCCACCGATGAAATTGAAAAGGCGCATTTTAATCTGGGAGCTGAATATGAGCTTTTTTATTGGAATGATAAATGGGTTAAAGTGGCTTCGAAAATTGCGGAAAAGGATAAACCGCTTCATTTTGAAAAAGTACCGCAAGGAGCGCTTTACTGGTTGGTGGAAAAAGACTCTAAAAAAGAGGAGCGTATTTTTACCCTTGATGATGGTGAAGTGAATTGGTGGTAACACCCGGTTTTCAGTAAATCACTTACCCTTTTTATCTTATCTTTGTAAGCTAATTAACAGTATAATTGGTATGAAAAAAATATTGCTTTTTGTATTGTTGCTTTCGTCGGCAATGAGTTACGCACAGTTCGGTAAATGGTTTGACAACAAAACCTTACGACTGGATTATTATCATAACGGCGACCATAAAACAGAGGTTTATTCTTTCGACGAATTGTTGCAGGAACCCTATTGGGGTGGTTCAAAAACCAACCTGATTGACACCTTCGAGTATGGCAACTATTTTTTTAAAGTTTATGATGCTGCCACTCGGGAGATAATTTACTCACGGGGCTATTCAACCCTTTTCTATGAATGGCAAACCACCAAAGAAGCCGACACCGTTTGGCGTACCTTTTCCGAAACGGTGATTTTTCCTTTTCCCAAAAAGCCGGTGGAGGTCGAAATTTTTAAAAGAACCCGCAAAGGCAAATGGAAACAGATGTTCAGCTACCGCGTTGACCCCAAAAACTATTTCATAAAAAAGGACAGAAGGCTTGAATACCCGGTTTTTGATGTGCATGTTACTGGTGACCCGGCCAAAAGGGTGGATGTGGTGATTCTTCCCGAAGGATATACCGAAGAGCAAATGGGTCAGTTTATTACCGATTGTCAACAGTTTAAAGAAGACTTTTTTACCTACGAACCGTACGCTTCCAATAAGGACAAGTTTAACATCAGGGCGGTGTTGGCGCCTTCAAAAGCTTCGGGAACTGACATCCCAAAGGACAACGTTTGGAAAGCCACCTTACTCAACACCGGTTACTACACCTTAAACAGCGAACGTTACCTGATGACCATGGACGACAGAAGTGTTCGCGATCTTGCTGCCAATGCTCCATACGACCAGATATATATTTTGGTTAACAGCAAAAAATATGGCGGCGGTGCCATTTATAACTATTATAACGTAAGTGTAAACAGCAATGCTAAATCGGCTCAGATTTTGATTCATGAATTTGGCCATGGCTTTGCCGCACTGGGCGATGAGTACGGCTACGACAACACCTACGGCGACATGTATAACTTTAAAATTGAGCCGTGGGAACCCAATCTGACAACCCTTCGCCATTTTGATAAAAAATGGAAACATCTTGTTAACGACACGGTTCCAATACCCACCCCCGACACCAAAGAATATGTTCACGTTGTGGGAGCTTTCGAAGGAGCAGGATATGTGGCCAAAGGTGTTTACCGTCCGGTGCACGACTGTATGATGCGCAGTTTTAATGGCAACGATTTTTGTCCTGTTTGTCAGGAAGCCATCCGGAAAATGATTGATTTTTATTCAAAATAATAGAGAGATGATTACGAAACTCGACGATATGTTTGAAGCCCTCCGGTCGCGTAAAAGCAAACGGCTGGTGGCTGCTTACGCCAACGATTCGCATACCATTGGTGCTGTTAGCCAAGCCGTCGATTTGGGGCTTGTGGATGCTACCCTGGTGGGTGATAAAGATACCATTGCCGCAGTGTGCAGCAAAGAGGGCATCGACCCGTCAAAATTTGAAATTGTTCACGAACCCGATGAAATGGCCGCTGCCAACAAGGCGGTGGCATTGATAAACGACGGCAAAGGAAACCTGCTGATGAAAGGGCTGGTAAGTACCGACAAATACATGCGTGCCATTTTGAACAAGGAAAAAGGACTGATGCCGCCCAAAGCCGTCCTGAGCCATGTTACGGTAATGGAAAACCCTAACTATCACAAGCTGTTGATA
>JALVAQ010000331.1 GCA_027011095.1 Bacteroidales bacterium | reverse complement strand
CATATACATTTGATTATCAAGTATAAAAATAGGTATTTTTTTTGATATAGCCAAAATTTTCTATCAAAAAAATACAAAGAAAGAGGCTGTCAAATACTTTTTGAACAGCCTCTTTTTTTGTTGTTTACGATTACCACGTACCGTGGTCAGTTTCTTCACCGTTGTCGTACTTCCAATATTCGCCATGGCCTGATGCATCCCAGGTAGCCGTATAAGTTTGCTCGTAGTCTTCATGTTCTTCCGACCACTCTTTGGCATCTATGGATCCTGATCCGTCTGCATAAATAACAAATCCCACTTTAATACTTTGAGGCTCTTCAAAAGTGATGTAAAATATATCGTTCACTTTGTGCCAGTTCATAACAAAGCTTATGGTCAGAGGATTATGAGGATCAAAAACGGTTATCGAATTGTCATGGCCGTCTTTGTATTGCTCGGCTTTGATAAAAATAAAGTTATCAACCTGCTGCCCTTCTACCAGTCCGTCAACTTTCATTTCCCACTTATATAAATCGGTTGTTTCGGTAATGGTAAGCGTTACTGTATAGTTGTTGTCTTCACCGTCATCAACGTTCCATTGATGGATTTCCGGTTCGCCGCTTCCCTTATAATGAATGGCAACAGCACTTTTAGGCGGTGTCATCATTGCTCCAAACGCAGCCATTCCATTGGCCATGCCTATGTATCCTGCGGCCAGTTGTGCACCCTGATTTGAAGACTGGCTCATGGCGTCGGGTACGGTTATGGTTTGAACCTGAAACTCTTTGGCGTTACCGGGTTCGGCAGTGTCATTCTTTTTACATCCGGTAGAAAGAATGATTGAAAAGATTGTTGTAAAAAGTAATAGAAATTTGATGTTTTTCATGGTTTTAAATTTTAGGTTATTTATGGATTTTTTATTGTTTGATAAATTTTCCGGCATAACTATTACCGGCAGTAACAAAATAGATTCCCGGTGAAAGTGAGCTGATATCAGCCGTGTATCTGTTTACTGTTTTTGTAAATAGAGCCACCTGTTTTCCTTTGGCGTTGTAAACAAAAATACCGGTACAGTTTTCAAGTGGTTTGGTAAATTCAATATCTATTTTATCTGTAGCAGGGTTAGGGTAGAGGTGTATGTGTGAAAGGGAAGAGGTTTGTTCGTCAATACCAACACCATCCGAGCGATAGCTCACCGAAGTACCGTCAGCCGTTACCGAGATGCTGATTACCGAAGTATGCGATGTTGCCGTGTACCAATCGTAGTCGGTATATGAACCGGTGGTTGCAGAAATAAAATTTCCCATTATAAACATCGAATCGGTATAGGTATATTCCGATTTTACCCTTAAAGTGTTATTATAAACACCTGCCGGGGTTGAAACACTTCCCCATGCATCGGCTGTTACCGTAACGTTACCATGCTCGTGAGTCTCCACATTGCTCATGGTATAAGAGGTATAATAGCTGTCGGTATAAGAATCGGTATAGGAGAAAGGAAACTCCATGCTTTTTACGGGATCAGTGTAATGAATAAAATCACCCGTGTTAAAACCCACACCATCGTGTAACCTCTCCGTGGTATTTTCTTCGCCATAACTGTACAATTCGTTATCGCCGGTGTAATGATAAGCGGTGTTTGATTCGGGGAAATCCGAAGCAAAAGGTGTTGAGCCGGGAGAAACAACGTCCACGCTATTAAAAATGGTTGGCGTAATGGTTGAAAAGTCCCAGCTTTGGTTTGCCCCGGCTGAACCGGGATCGAAAGTTCCGTTGCCGCTTGAAAATTCGTAGGAATCACCAATTTGAGAAGCGTTTCCGGCGTAGGTAATAACGGGTTGCGCTTTTATGCCTATTACTGTCAGGCATATAGCAATTATTGTAAAGATTATTTTTTTCATGGTAATTTATTTTAAAATTATAAATTGGGATTATTCATCCTTTACACATCTTACAGATAAACCGGTATCTTTTACTCCAAGCAGGGAATTGATTTGAACCATGCAATATTGGTAAAAGAGGTTCATGTGATTTGCAAGAAATGAATTGT
>JALVAQ010000330.1 GCA_027011095.1 Bacteroidales bacterium | reverse complement strand
TTCTTATCCTTATCTTTTTTATTCTTATTTTTCTTTTGCTGTTTTTGCTGTTGAATCATTTTTTTACGTGCATATTCGTAGTTGTATTTGGCATTTTCATCCGTGGGATTTAACAACAACGATTTTTTAAAGGCCTCCATTGCCTCTTTGTATTTTTTTTGCGAAAGCAACGTATTTCCATAATTATACAGCGCACTGCTTTTCACCTTTGGGTCTTTAGCCGTTTCGGCAAGATTTTTAAACAGTTTACCCGACTCGTCCATATTTTTCTGCTCGTACATGGCATCGCCAAGGTTAAACTGCCCCTTATAATAATCGGGATTTTTTTCAACGGCTTTCCGGTAGTTAACCTCCGCTTCCGAAAAGTTTCCTGATTTAAAATCCTTATTGCCCGAACGGATGTATTTTCTTGGAATCTGTCCGAAAACAGTTGTTCCGGCCAACACCATCAACACTAACAATCCTATATATTTACGGTTCATTTTCACAAGTTTTCCTTTCCAAAAATATTAAACCTGTCGGCAATTTTGCTTTTGCGGTCGGCAATAAGCAACTCCACCAACATCAAAATCAATGCCAATGCCAAAAATATCTGAAACCGGTCTTCATAATCGGTAAATTGTCTGGTTTCAATTTCCTTTTTTTGAATTTTATTGATATCATCTAAAATTTTATTCAAACCTGTAGTTGCGCTACTGGCACGAACATAGGAGCCGTTTCCGGCAGCTGCAATCTGACGCAACATATCTTCGTTAAGCTTGGTAACCACTGTTTTACCCTGCCTGTCCTTTTTAAATCCGAGCCTGTTACCATTTCGATCGTACAACGGAATAGGCGAGCCACCCGGTTCTCCCATTCCAATGGTAAACACCTTAATTCCTTTTTCGGCTGCAGCTTTGGCAGCCCCCACGGCATCATCTTCGTGATTTTCGCCATCGGTGATAACCACAATGGCCTTGTTGTGTTGTTCATCATCAAACGATTGGGTTGCCATGTTAATGGCTTCGCCGATGGCAGTTCCCTGGGTAGGCACTATCTTGGTATCCACCGCCGAAAGAAACAACTTGGCAGCACCATAGTCGGTGGTGAGGGGCAGTTGTTTGTAAGCATGACCGGCAAAAACCACGATGCCTATCCTGTCGCCCTGCAATCTGTCAATAAGATTTGAAATGGCCATTTTGGCTCGTTCAAGCCTATTGGGCTTAATATCTTCCGCTAACATTGAGTTGGACACATCGAGCACTAAAAAAAGGTCGATTCCCTCGCGTTTAACTTTTTCGAGTTTCGAGCCAACCTGCGG
The DNA here is from genome assembly GCA_027011095.1 of Bacteroidales bacterium. Classification (GTDB taxonomy): domain Bacteria; phylum Bacteroidota; class Bacteroidia; order Bacteroidales; family F082; genus B16-G9. The sequence continues at coordinate 730 of JALVAQ010000330.1, read as the reverse complement.
GTCGGAAACCCCAACCACCAAAAAGATAAAGGCCGTAAGCAAAATAATAAATTTAAACAACGGCTTACCCGATGAATGACGGGGCATTAAAACCCGAATCACCTTTAAGTCGCCAAACCGCTTTAACGCCCTCTTTTGCCATCCGCTCCATGCAAAATAGAGCACGATGAAAACCGGTATCAGCAACAGCAGATATAAATAATCGGTATGTGCAAATCGAATCATCTTTTTTTTCTTTTACGGAATTTTTCTAAACACCAAATACCTCAACAAAATTTCCAAAACAAACAGCGACAAGGCCAACAGAGCAAAAGGCAAAAACATTTCATATTTTTTTCTAAACTCCTGAATATCAATTTTTGACTTTTCAAGTTTATCAATATCGTTAAATATTTGTCGAAGTTTGGCATTGCCGGTAGCCCTAAAATAACGTCCACCGGTTTCGGTAGCTATTTTTTTAAGCAGATCTTCGTCAATTTGAACTTTCATTTGCTGCATTTGTGTACCAAAGGGTGTTTGTACAGGATAAGGGGCATAGCCTTCCGACCCCACCCCTATGGTATAAACACGCACGCCGTAAAGCTTGGCAATTTCGGCAGCCGATAAGGGGTCAACCGAACCGGAATTATTAACTCCATCGGTGAGCAAAATAACCACCTTCGAAATGGCATCCGATTCTTTCAACCTGCTAACGGCAGTGGCCAGGCCATCACCAATGGCCGTTCCATCC
>JALVAQ010000329.1 GCA_027011095.1 Bacteroidales bacterium | reverse complement strand
GTGTTGAGTTTATTCATTATGAATTTTTTGTTTTTTAAAATCAAAACCAAAAGCTATCTCAAGATTTAATAAAGGTACTATGCCCGAATTGTAATCGAATAAAAACATCAGATTGGTTATAAAGCTCAGCGAATGGAGGATGCCGTGGTTTTTAAATCTACCGGTTCCAAAGCTTATAACGGGGGCAAAATAGGTTCTTCCTCCTAAAGCCACCCGGTTTATATTGCCATTATCTTCAACTTCATAAGTCTCAGGATAGAACGACCTGTATATTCCCGGTCCTAAACCAATGATGCTGTATGAATTATTTTTGAGCCTGATGGTTCTCAATGTAATTTCGTAATAGTTAAATGCGCCGATATGACTCTCCGGCTGCCAAAAAAATCCAATATCGGCACTCGCTAAAAGTTGTTTCATTTTTGACTGGTCAACTTTTTTACCATTCTTTTTTGTCCTGGATTTTATTTTTGTTCTTTCTCTTAAAACAAAACTTATTCCGGCGTTTATTCCCGGGTTGACGAGGTTATTGCCATAATAGGATAAACTATAGGTGATGCTATTATAAAAAACGGACTTTGTATTGTTGATTGTCGTTTCTTTTTTAGAAAGATGATAGGAGGTATCCGTTTTAATAAATGATGTGTATTGAGGGGCTTTCAGGCAATCCTGTGCTTTAAGGGTAAAAGTGCTTAAAACGGAAAAAAATATAAAAAGGATACGGATTTTCATTTTATAAAATCTGAATTATAAAATTTTCGGTAAAAATAAGTGACCCAAAAAGTTAAAACAATGAACCTGGGTTAAGAAAACAGGGTCTTATATTAAGTATCTGTTTTGTAATATTTTTTTGATTTGATTCTGCTTCTTCCGTGAAAGCATATAACCCTTCTGCGGAAAATTTTTATTTTGATAAGATGTTTTTAAATGGATGACCCGTAAGGAGATACAGCCACGTAAAATGTTAAAATTTTTTGCCACGAACTACACAAATGGCACAAATTTTTGTTTTTCGCAGGCGAAAAACTTTCGTGTAATCCGTGTAATTTGTGGCCGATATTTTACTGGCAATCAATATTCCGGGGCATGATTAATCACCCACAGAAGATATTACAACACGCCTTCTTATGCGGCTTAAGGCCTGAGGTGTAACGCCAATATAGGATGCAATATATTTAAGGGGAATTTCTTTAATCAGTTTGCGGTGTTCCTTGAATAAATTCAAATATCGCTGTTCGGCTGTTTTGGTTAATAATGACAATTCTCTGTTGAACTTTATCAAATATAAGCCCTCGGCAGCAAAACGGCCAAACATATTCCCTTTCGGTGTTTCGTTATAAACTTTTTGTAAATTTTCGAAAGAGATGCTATAAAGTTCCACATCCATAAGGGCTTGAATATTGTATTCCGAGGGTTTTCGAGTTAAAAATGATTTGTATGAACTGTAAAAGGTGCCTTCAAAGGTAAAATCAAAAGTGATGTCGTTTTCAATTCTTTCGAAGTAATGTCTGACAATACCACTCTCAACAAAGTTGAGGTAATTTTCAACTTCTCCCTGTTTTAAAATAATCGATTTTTTGGGGAATTTTCTTAGCTCTAATTTTGAATAAAAAATGTTCCAGTATTCATCTTTAAGGGGCGAGATTCTACTAAAAAATTCTTTTATCTTACTCATATTATTGAATTAGTCTGGTTTATAAAGAAGTTACAAATTAACAGGCCGTATTTTAATATGCTCAAAGATAAGAAAAAAAAGAAAAAAGGACACGGAATTTTATAAGATATGAGTTTTAAAAGTCCCCGGTAAAAATAAGTGAGCCAAAAAGTTAAACTAATGATGGTAAGTTAAGAATTTTCAGATTAACAGTATGCTGGCGAAAAAAATGGATACTACCTGTTAACCTTCCTGTAATTGATAAAGAATCTATCCGCTTTCTTTTTTACCTTGTATTGAGTAATAGACTTGTAGTTGCTAACGGTCTCAACCTGTACCAATTCACCTTTGTGATTGTAAAAATTGTAAACGTATAATGAGTC
>JALVAQ010000328.1 GCA_027011095.1 Bacteroidales bacterium | reverse complement strand
GATCTATTCCTACTACAACTGCCGCTGCGGACTCAGCTTTATCCAAAGATTGAATAGAAGTAAGAATTGAAAATAAACTTTCAACAATATCTCCTATATTACCAGCCGTTTTACCATCTTTATTAAATAAAGAAGAAGATGCCGTTTGCATTAACACACCCGTAAAAGTATCTGCACTTTTATCTATTTTCTTAGGATCACCATTTGTCAATCTACTTATATCTTTTGAAGTTTTTATCCCTAATGTGGGTATTCCCAATGTAATGCCAAGTATTGTTCCTGTTCCAAGTGCCCCTATACCTAGTAGGTACACGGAACCAGAAGCAACATTCTTATATCCATTTTTAACACCCTTATTAAATTGAGTAATTTCTTCTTTAGTAGCACCATGTAATTTCATTCGAACTCTTTCATAACTAGCATTACCATATGGAGGAATTCCTTCACCGTTAATATCAGGAAACATTACCGGGTTATTAATCGCATAAATAAATGGAGCCTGAAAAATGTATTTTTCAGATAATGGATCAATGGAAACAAACCTCCCCAGCCCCGCATCATAAAACCTCGCCCCGTAATCGTACCAGTCCAGCCCAAAATCTGCTTGTAATTCTTTACCGTTGTAAAGGTATTTATTATCATGGTATTCTTTAGGCTCGGGGAGGCCGGCCATAAGCATGCCAAAGGGGTAGTAACTGTTTTGTTGCAAAACCTCCCGATAGCTATTGGGATTGGTTTGAGTAAGGACAACACGGGTATTGCCAAGGTGGTCTTTTATAAAGTATTGGTATTCAAATCCCTTTTTCATTGGTACGGCTTTTCCTTCGGCGGTGAAGATGTGTTTTAATGTTCCTCTTTCAGCCATTATTGTAAGATTAGTTTTCTATTAGACCTCTGCCGGCGCATGTCTTGGGCGCCAGCCCTGTGCACTATTGACCCGAGCCTCATTTCAAAGTAAGTATATACGGGATTAGCGCTCATATTTTTCAAAAAAACATATTTTTCCGTTTATCCTGTTTTTCCTCTTTTATAACCCGATGTAATTGCAGGCTGAGTTGGGTAGAAATCACTTCCAATCTATTTTAAAAAGTTCCCAGGTTGAACCATCATCAAAATCTACTTTTACCAAACCGTTTTGTTTGTTGTAATAAAACATTGATGGATGAACTATATCCAAAAGTGTTTGTTTTGTTGTTGGTGTTCTGTCTAAATCAGGTACGCCGGCAAAAACGTCATATTGCATCGTATTATTAACCAAGAGACTATCGAAATAAAGCTGATTATCATCAAGGTTGTTTTTATCCAAAGGGATATTGAAGTCAACTCTAGATGTATAATGCCATTTGTCATTATATGTGTAATCTGATAGAGCAATGTATAAAAATGACGGATCATGAAAAGTAGTTGGCCTTAAGCCTATTTTTATTTGATACTTGCCTTCAGAATCACGAAAGAAACAATCATCAACTTTTTCATTATAACATTCACCCATGTAATCAGATGAATATGTGCTAATACCTCTACCTTCCCCAATAAAACTATACTCATTTCCTGACAAATCAACAAACATAACGGCTTCAGTTCCATTGAGCGGATTATACCGGGTCAAATCTCCGAGTTTATATTCTATACATTTCTTTTTGCAACCGAAACAAAAAAGCATGGCGAATATCAGTAATATGTAAGATTTCTTCATTTTTTCAATTTTAACAATAAAAGTATCAAAGATTAATCCAAGATTTATTCTAAAAGTAACAGGAGGCCGGCCATTAGCATGCCAAAGGGGTAGTAGCTGTTTTGTTGTAAAACTTCATTGGATTGGCTTAACACCACGCGGGTATTGCCAAGGTGGTCTTTTATAAAGTATTGGTATTCAAATCCCTTTTTCATTGGTACGGCTTTTCCTTCGGCGGTAAAAATGTGTTTTAATGTTCCGCTTTCGGTTTCAAAGGTAGGAAAATAACGGGTTGTATTTACAGTGACATTATTTTGCTGTTCTTTACCTGCTCAATGTTTATTGAACATTGCTTATTGC
>JALVAQ010000327.1 GCA_027011095.1 Bacteroidales bacterium | reverse complement strand
TTATCAAGTATAAAAATAGGTATTTTTTTTGATATAGCCAAAATTTTCTATCAAAAAAATACAAAGAAAGAGGCTGTCAAATACTTTTTGAACAGCCTCCTGGAAAAACAATGGGACTTTTCATTGAAATACATTTCAAATATTTCAGACCTGTCAAAATAGGAACTATCCGGTAAAGATTAGTTATGATTCTATTACACAACCCTTTAACGCGTCTGCTTAAATATTTATTTTACAGTTTTCTTACAATAAGTTGCCCGTTGTTATACCCTGTTACTTTAATTGCATCACCCTTTTCGATGTAGGATATTTGCGAAACGGCATCGTACTGGTCGCCGTCAATAAGTATCTTGCCGGCAGGACGAAGCTGGGTTTGAGCCGTACCTGTTTTCCCAATCATGGAACTGTACTCCTCTTCGGCTACGGTAAATCCTTCGGAAGCAAGTTGACGATTGTTGAGTGCAAAGCGGAAGGAGGGTGATTCCAGCAACCGTTTGGCCAGAAGAATGGAGACAATGATACCGATTGTCATTGAAATAACAACAAGAAAAAACGCTTTGATAAGGCTGCCAAAATCGTAATCAAGGGTTCCGGGGCCAATATGTGCAACAAGGCTGAGTGTAAGCCCTGTTGTAATTAACAGGATACCGGCAAAACCGGTTACGCCAAATCCGGGAATGGCAAAGATTTCCAACGCCAGCAAAATTAAACCCACAATAAACAGCAGAATTTCCCAATGGTTGGCCAGTCCTTCCATGTAGAGTGGTGCAAAATAGAGCAGTGCTGCAACAACAGCTGCTGCCAACGGAAAACCGATGCCCGGTGTTTGGAGTTCAAAATAGATGCCCCCGATAATAATCATAATTAAAAGGCCGCTAATCATGGGGGTAATCAAAAAGCCTGTAATTTTATCAGTAGCGGTAAGTTGTTGCTTCTCGATATCGTATTGGTTGATTCCGGCATGTTGTAGCAGCTCTTTTATGGAGCCAACTTCCGCTTCGCAAAATCCGTTTTTAATGGCTTCGGAAGGGGTAAAGGTGAGCACTTTTCCACTGTCGCTTACTCCGGCAACATAAATCGACGGGTCAACCATTGCCTGTGCAATATCGGGGTTGCGCCCGTTTACTTCAGCGGTTGAGCGCATGATAGAGCGCATGTACGATTGATATTTGTCAGGTAGTACTTCCCCCTTTTGATTGACAACCGTTGCCGCTCCCATGCTTGAGCCGGGTGCCATATATATGCTGTCGCAGGCAATGGAAATCAGTGCACCTGCCGAGGCCGCATTTTTGTTGATAAATACGTAAACGGGAATTTTTGAATCTAAAATCTTAGTACGTATGGAGTCGGCAGCATCAAGCATACCACCGTAAGTGTTCATGTTAATAAGGATGATGTCGGCATGCAGGTCGTTTGCTTCGCGAAAGGCTTTTTTTACGTGATGCCATACCGGCGGGGCAATCTCTTCACGAATGTTCATCTCGTAAACAAAAACACGCGTGGTGGAGTCTTCTGCCTGTAAACCATAGGTCGTAAACAGAGTAACAAATAGCAGAATATAGGTTAACGCTCGTTTCATTTATCAGAATTTGCTGATTTTCTCATCCTTTTAATATGTTTTCTTCGTGCGCGGCGCTCCCAATATTTACCCCAGGTAATGTTGGTCCAAATTCTTTCGTGCAGGTAGTACAAAATTAATTTTATAACCACATCGGCACTGGTAATAATGGAGGCCGTTTGCAAAACTTCATTATCAGTTTTATCTGTATATTGTTTAAATATAATAAAGCTTATTAAAAAGGTTGCCCCGGAAGCTAAAATTCTCCAGCTTATGGCCTTTGAAATACTTCGCCACGGGTTGTCTTTATTAATTGTAGTAACTTTTTCTTTTGTCATAATCCTTAATAAAAATCCTTTTTACAATAGTACAAAACAAAAAACTAATATACTACTTTAATTAAAAGTATTTACTCAGTTTTGTTAAAAATTCATTGTGTATGCTTTTGTTTGATGCCACAATTGTTTTGCCGAACAAAAAATCGTTTTTTCCTTTAAATCCGGTAACCAGCCCGCCGGCCTGTTTAACAACAAGTGCGCCTGCCGCTACATCCCAAGGGTTTAGGCCATATTCGTAAAACAGGTCGTATCGTCCTGCTGCCACATAAGCCAAATCCACGGCTGCCGAGCCAAGGCGCCTTACTCCGTGACTGGTTTTCATAAGATCCTTAAACAGTTTGAGGTAGGCATCTAACAACGAGTAGTCGTAATAGGGAAATCCGGTAGCAATAAGTGAGCTGTCAAGGTCAGGGCTTTTTGACACTGAAATTTCTCTGCCATTTAAAAATGCAGGGCTTCCTTTCCAGGCATAAAAGGCTTCTTCCAAATTTATTTCGTACACAACGCCAAGAACGATTTCATCACCGTCGGTAAGTGCAATGGATATGGAAAAAAGCGGTACACCATGGATAAAATTTGTGGTTCCGTCCAGGGGGTCAACAATCCAGTTAAAACGGCCGGCTCTTTGCAGTGCCTGGTCTTCTTCGGCAATAAAACCGGCTTCGGGTAACATTTTACTTAGTTCCTGAACCAGCATCTTTTCGGCAGTTTTGTCAACATACGAAACAAAATTATGCTCGCCTTTTACCTCCACATCTTTTTCTGAAAATTTTTGTGCCTCTTGTGTGATAAATTTTCCAACTCCGCGAGTAAGATTTACCACCTGTTTTGTTAAGATGTCAAGCTTCATGTTTGTTATTATTTGCTGTTGATTGTTTGATTTGATGATTGTTTACGCAGAATAATAAACAAAATCAACCCCGACAAAAAAAGGATGGGTGAAATAAGTTCAGCCTGCGTAACAGACATTCTTCCAATGTGATAAACATTGTTTACGCGAATCAGCTCAATTAAAAATCGTTCTGTGCCGTTAAACATCAGGTAGATGGAAAAAAGCATACCGGGAATTTTTATGCGTTTACGCAGATACCACAAAATGGCAAAGATAATAATTGCCATGGTTGTTTCGTAAACGGGAGTGGGGAAAACCCCTTGAGCCAGTTGGTAGCAATGCGGGCCGGTGCAGCCGGGTATTTTTATACCGTGGTTGATGATGTTGTGAGGATAGTTGTATGCCCATGCCCAGTCGGGAAGAAAAGAGAGCCATCCGGGTTTTTGCAGGTGGTTTACAATGCCCCAGTCGCCATCGCCGGCAACCTGACAGCCAATTCGCCCAATGCCATAAGCCAGTATAAGACCGGGTGCTGTGATGTCGCCCAATACTTTCCAGGAAATACCGTTTTTTTGACCGTAATAAATAAGTGCAATGGCTGCTGTAATCAGTCCGCCATAAAAAGTAAGACCGCTAAAGGAGAGGGTAGTGCCAATAGGGTCTTTCATAAAATCGTCAAAATTTTCGAGTTGGTCGAACAGCTTTGCTCCCACCAAACCAAAAATAACCGCGATAAAAATTATTTGCCACAAAAGGTCTTTGGGGTGAACCGTGATGGTTTTCCATTGAGGTGGTTTAATTTCTTTTCGTTTTTTATCGTAATAATTCCAGCCTGTTAATGCTACTGCGCCAAGGAAGCCAAACAGCCAGCTACCTTCGCCCGAAAAGATAAAATCCTGTGGGTCGTTGGCAAATGATGAATAGTGCGTAAAGATACCTGCCAGTTTAAACAGGATAAACAACGAAATAAGAAAAGTTGTTGTCAACTCACCCATTGTGGCAGGCTTTCCAATCTGAATTTTTTTTGTCCTGGCTTTTAAGAGGCCTTCTTTTTCTTTTCTTTCCAACTCTTTGTACAAAGTCCATCCGGAAAATAAAAAAGCCAGTGCCAGAAAAAAGCCGTAGCTCTGAATGGGAAGGTTTAGGTTGGTGCCAAACCAATCATTTATTAAGTCGCTGATTTTCGGATACATAATATTGTTGTTATTGCAAGGGTAAAAGTAGTAAAAAAGGTGCTTGAGAAGGAGAATATTGTTGCTTACATGTTTTTATTAACTTCGTCATTAAAATAATGATTCCCCATTAGCTTTTGTTACTTTTGCAAAAAAAACAGTATGAGCATAAAAGATAATCTGCTTCGATTACATAGGGAACTTCCGCCTGAAGTGAAACTAATCGCTGTTTCAAAAACCAAACCGGTTGAAGCAATTGAGGAGGCGTATGCCGCCGGACAAAAGGTGTTTGGCGAGAATAAAGCACAGGAGATGGCACTGAAATATGAACAGCTGCCTACGGATATTGAATGGCATTTTATAGGCCATATGCAAACCAATAAGGTTAAATATATTGCCCCTTTTGTAAGCCTTATTCACTCGGTTGACAGCCTTAAAGTGTTAAAAGAAATTAATAAACAGGCTGATAGAAACGATAGGGTTATCAACTGCCTGATTCAGTTTCATATAGCCGAAGAGGCTACCAAGTTTGGCCTTAACCTCGAAGAAGCGGAAGCGTTGATTAAAGCAAAAGAAGCCTATAAAAATATCAGAATTACCGGCGTAATGGGAATGGCTACTTTTACCGATGACAAAGCACAGGTGAGGAGGGAGTTTAAACAGTTACATGGCTATTTTGAGTTTTTAAAAAATAAGTATTTCACCAAAGATACTTCCTTTAAAGAACTGTCAATGGGCATGTCGGGCGATTACCCTGTTGCCGTTGATGAGGGAAGTACAATGGTGCGCATAGGAACCCTTATTTTTGGTGTAAGAAATTATACAAAGTAAAAAGCATTATATGATTGATTTTTCAGATAACATTAACCCGTCAGCATTGGTTTTCAACCATTAAACAGTAGCATACCATGATTACATACATACTTTTTATTGTAGGTTTTATCGTTTTAATTTTTGGTGCTCATAAGCTGGTTGAGGGAGCTTCGAGCCTTGGCGTTAAGGTAGGATTATCGCAGGTTGTAGTGGGCATGACCATAGTGGCTTTGGGTACTTCGCTGCCGGAACTTTTTATCAATATTTTTGCCAGTGTTAGAGGAAATACGGCCTTGGTGATTGGTAACGTGTTGGGAAGCAACATTGCCAATACCTTTTTAATTGTTGGCGTTGCAGCGGTTATCTATTCCATTAAGGTGAGTAAAAAAACTGTTTCGGTAATGATACCCGGTTCCGTTTTTGCTGCCGTGGTGTTGTTGGTGCTTGCCAATGATTCGGTATTTGGACGAGCTACGCAGGATATAGGCCGTGTTGACGGGGTGGTGCTGCTAATCTTTTTTGTGGCATTTCTTTATTACACGCTTTTTAAACCCGATAAATCGGATGTAGATGATGCTGATGTTCAGATAAAAACCATATCGATTGGTTTGTCGTTGTTATATATTATAATAGGTGTGGCAGGTCTTTATTTTGGGGGCGACTGGATTGTAAAAGGGGCAGAACAGATTTCGGTTGATCTGGGTGTTTCGCAGTCGGTAATTGGATTGACCCTTATTGCAGGTGCTACCTCATTGCCCGAACTGGTAACCTCTATTATTGCCGCTACCAAAAAAAATTCAGCCATGGCCATTGGTAATGCGGTGGGTTCCAATATTTTTAATATCTTTTTTGTGCTTGGCGTAAGTGCTGTTATCCGCCCGATACCGTTTGATGCATCACTCAATTTTGAAATAATTATGGTAATTGCTTCGGGGTTGCTATTGTGGGTATTTGTTAAATGGATTGGCAAAACCGCCAATATGATAAACAGGATTGAAGGTATTTTTCTTATAGTTGCATACCTCCTTTTTATACTTTACAGTGTCCTATTTTAGTAACTTGTAAATATTTGTTGCATGAAATCTGCCTTGATGAAGCTTTTATTTATTTTTTCTGTTCTATTTTTCTTAGTACATAACCCTGTTTCTGGAAAAACTAAAAAGAATGAAAAGGTTTCGGAGCAAACTGCTTTAAAAGGTAGTTTGAATAAAGTCTTGCTATTTCCTGTCTCTTTGAAAAACAATAAAACCGCTTACAGGGGCTTTAGGTTTCCGTATGCATGGGGAGCCGGTATAGAAGGGTTTACTTTTGAGCAAAAATATGTGGCCAATAAGCTTACGCTTCATAATGAAATTATTACCGCCTATTCCGATTCGCTTACGCAGGACATTACCGGAGGAGGCTCGCAAGTGGTGGTCAGGCCTGAAATATGGGTGTTGCCCTACTTAAATCTTTACGGACTGGTGGGTTTTGCCCATGGCTATTTGGAACCTGATATTACAGCCAATGGTATCAACCTTGAAATTCCATATCAGGACACTGTGTTCACCGTATTTGTTGATACTACGGTAGTTATTAACAAGCCTACCCGCTACAACGGTTCGGTATATGGCTTTGGAGCCACTGCCTTTTATGCCTATAACGGCTACTTTGTGGAGGTTGATTATAATTATTCGGAAGTGCACCCGCAGGGAATGGACAGTAAACTGGTTTCGCACCGGTTTAGCCCACGAATAGGTAAAGAATTTACTGTTGGAAAAGGCAACAATGCCGGAGCAATATGGTTTGGAGCATCATGGTTAGAAGATTCGCAAACATTAACGGGAGTGGTGAATGTGCGGGAGGTCGCCGGCGATTTGGCCAATTACATTGGCGAAGAAGCCATTTATACGGCAGCTATTAATCCTGTTGCAAGATGGAATGTGTCCATAGGTGGTTCCTATACAATTAATTATCACTTTAATTTTGCCGTAGAGATTGGGTTTTTACAACGGCAAAAACTGGCAGTTGGATTTATGTACAGGTTTTAGTGTACCTTAACAATAAAATAGTTTTTCTTGCCTTTTTGAACCAGAATGTATTTACCATTAAGCAAATCGTTTTCCGAAATCTGATAATCCTCTTTTATTTTTTGTTTGTTGATGGAAACTGCATTATCCTTTAACATGCGTCTTGCTTCGCCATTGGATTTAAAGGCTTTTGCCTTTGCCGATAAAAAGTCGAGGATCCCGATTTGATCAAGTTCTTCTTTGGTAACTTCCGTTTGGGGAACACCCTTAAACACATCAAGAAAAGTTTTTTCGTCCAGTTTTTTCAGGCTTTCGGTTGTTCCCTTGCCAAACAAAATCTGCGAAGCTTCCACAGCAGCGTTGTAAGCCTCTTCGGAGTGAACCGTAATGGTAATTTCTTTGGCCAGCGTTTTTTGCAACAGCCTCAAATGTGGCATTTCGTTATGTTCGGCAACAAGTTTTTCAATGGTGTTTTTATCAAGAAGGGTAAAAATTTTAATGTATTTGGCTGCATCCTCGTCCGAAACATTGAGCCAAAACTGATAAAATTCGTAGGGCGATGTTTTTTCGGGATCAAGCCAAATGTTGCCGCTTTCGGTTTTTCCGAATTTCCCCCCGTCGGCTTTGGTGATGAGCGGGCAGGTTAGTGCGAAAGCATTGTTTTCATGCCCCAGTTTACGGCGTATCAGTTCGGTTCCGGTGGTAATGTTGCCCCATTGGTCGGCACCACCCATTTGTAATTTGCAGTTTTCGTGTTGGTAAAGGTGCAGAAAATCGAACCCTTGAACCAACTGGTAGGAAAATTCGGTAAACGACATCCCCGATTTATTGTCGGGTGAAATACGTTTTTTTACCGACTCCTTCGACATCATGTAGTTAACGGTGATGTGCTTGCCGATTTCTCTGATAAATTCCAGAAAACTGAATTTTTTCATCCAGTCGTAGTTGTTTACAAGGATGGCTTTGTTGTCGGCATCACTGTCAAAGTCTAAAAATTTGGCAAGTTGTTTTTTTAAGCAGGCTTCGTTGGCGCGCAATGTTTCTTCGGTTAAAAGGTTACGCTCGGCCGATTTCCCCGAAGGGTCGCCAATCATACCCGTGGCGCCTCCCAGCAAAGCAATGGGCCTGTGGCCGGCAATTTGTAAGTGCCGCAACATCATAACGCCCACAAGATGGCCAATGTGTAGCGAATCGGCTGTGGGGTCGATGCCAACATAGCCACTGGTCATCTCTTTTAATAACTGCTCTTCGGTTCCGGGGGTAACATCATGTATCATTCCCCTCCAACGTAACTCTTCAACAAAATTTTTAAGTTTCATACTGCCGGTTATTTTTTGCGCAAAGATAACTTTTTGACAATTATGCTGTGTGATGAGCCGGCAAATATTATGATGCTATTGGTTATTTGTTTATTTTTGTGAATGATGCTTTTAAATTCTAAACCCTGATGCCATGAACAGAGCTGTGTTTCCCGGATCGTTCGATCCCATTACGTTAGGACATGTGTCGGTTGTAAATCGCGCACTCCCGCTTTTTGACGAAATTATCATTGCCATTGGCATCAATTCGGAAAAAAGAAGCATGTTTAGTTCGTTGCAGCGAAAACAGTGGGTTGAAAAGGTGTTTAAAGATGAACCGAAAGTAAGGGTGGATACTTTTGAAGGACTTACGGTTGACTATTGCAAAAAAGTTCATGCCCGCTTTATTTTACGCGGATTGCGTACCTCTGCCGATTTTGAGTTTGAGCGTGGAATCGGCCAGGTAAACCGGAAACTTGCCCCTCAAATTGATACCATCTTTATTTTAACGGAAGCAGAATATACACCGGTTTCTTCTTCCATAGTGCGTGATGTGGTTCGGCACGGGGGTGATATCTCGGGACTGGTTCCCGATGTGGTTAAGCTGTAGCCGGGCGCTTGCTGCCTGAATGTTGATTTTGTTTACTTTTTTTGAAAACTATTGTAACTATGTATTGGTCGGCACGGCCTTTTGTGAGAATCTTTTTCTTTTTTGCTGCCGGAATTTTTCTCTTTTTTAAAATTGATTTTTTTCGAGACACATCTCTTTTTATTTTTCCGGTAACTATTATTGTTTTTCTTTTTGTTGCTTACCTGTTGCTTCCCAGGAGATTATCATTTAAGTGGCACTGGGTAAAAGGTGTTGTGCTGGCCATAGCAATTATGGCTACAGGTGTTTTTGTTGCAAGGCTACAGTATCCTTTACAAGAGATGGATATAAAGCAGGTGAAGGGGTCATTTCTTGGCATCGTCATCAGCCAGCAATCTGAAACAGAAAAATCCTTAAAAGTTAAGGTAAAGGTTATTAAAAAGCTTGATTCATTGGGTGGTAAGTTGCCCGGGTGTGTGCTGCTCTATTTTGAAAAGGACAGCGTAAGCAAATTACATTATGGTGATGAGGTTTTGTTTTCTGCCAGGCTAAAAACGCCTGAAGCCCCTGCAAATCCTGAGGAGTTTAACTACAATTGGTTTTTAAAAACAAGAGGAGTGTCGTTGGTGGGGTTTGTGCCACGGGGTAGTTTTAGGGTTGTGGGCAATAAGCCGCCAAGCAGGCTGCTTGCTTTTGCCATCGGGTTGAGGCAGAAAATATTGAAGGCGCTGAAAAATAACGGCTTATCAGGCAATGAGTATGCCGTTGCAGCTGCCGTTGTTTTGGGTTACGACGATATGATGGATGATGCCATACGCCAAAACTACCAAAGAGCAGGTGCCATGCATGTGCTGTGTGTTTCCGGCTTGCATGTGGGGGTTATTTATTTGGTAATGATTACTTTGCTGCAATTTTTGAGCAAAAGTAAAAAAGGGAAAATAGTTAAAGCAATTTTGCTGCTACTGTCGGTTTGGATGTACGCTTTGCTTACAGGGCTGGCTCCTTCGGTGATGCGCGCAACAGTGATGATTAGTTTTATAATAATAGGTAATGAGGTTGAACGCGACAAGGATGCCTACAATACCCTTGCCATGTCGGCAGTTTTTTTGCTGCTTTACAATCCCGGGTTTTTGTTTAATGTGGGCTTTCAACTGTCGTATGCAGCGGTATTGGGCATTGTTACCTTTTACCGGCCACTTGTAAGATTGCTGTATGTGAAAAATATGATGTTGAGAAAGGCATGGGAAGCTACAACTGTTTCGTTGGCCGCGCAGCTTGGTGCTTTTCCGTTGGCTGCGCACTATTTTCACTTTTTTCCAACCTGGTTTTTGCTGAGTAATTTGGTTGTTATGCTGTTTTCATCGGTTATTATCTCAGCAGGAATGTTGTTTGCTGTTGTTTCGTGGATTCCGGTGGTGTCGGGAGGTGTGGCTTTTGTTTTGTCGGGATTAATTTACTTAATGAACTATTTAATCGAATTGGTTGGTCATTTGCCATGGTCGGGTGTTGAAGATATCTGGTTTCCGTGGTTTAAGGTTGCATTCATTTATCTTGCTGTTTTGTTTGCCTTTGTTTTTCTGCAAAAAAAAGAGCCTAAGTTTATTATTCCGTTTTTGAGTGCGGCGTTGCTATTGCTTTTGTTTCAGGTTGGCCATAGATATAATGTGCTAACGCAACATAAAATAATAGTTTACAATGTGGGGAAAAAACACAGTGCCATCGACTTTGTTAATGGAAATAATCATGCCCTGTTTTGCGATTCGGTTTTGCTAATGGAACCTAAAGGATTGGAATATGCAACTGATAATTTTAGAATAAAACTCGGACTCAAAAAGAATACAAAACCTTTGCCTGCAACTTTTTCTGATAGTAAACTCAATCTTTGGGTTAGTCAAAACATTTTTGTTTTTAACGGGTTGTCAATGGTACTGATTGATGATGATAGTTTTGTTTCCGGTTCAAAACCGTTAAAGGTGGATTGGGTTATTTTTTCGGGAAGCCGGATGCTAAATGTTGATAAACTGCTGCAAAATTTTTCATTTAATAAGGCAATAGTTGAACCTTCGGGATATCGAAAAGGTGTTGATACCTTAATAAATAAACTTACGACAAAAGGTGTACAGGTTTATGATATTAATTACAAAGGTGCTTTTGTTTATAATTTTTAGATAGGGGGTTCCGGTTTTGAAAGGTATTGAAGTTGTATCATGAGGACTCGGCATATTATCTGTTTATAAAATCCTGAAGGGATTTAATGTGAATAGCCCCGTACGAAGTGCAGGGAAACAAACGGAAGAAATAAAATATAACCCTGAAGGGGTTAAACAAAAATTATTGAACCCTGCAAGGGTTCTTTAAAATACATTGTTTTAACCACCGGTTTCACCGATGGTTATTCATATTAAACCACTTCGTGGTTGGGTATTTGGAAAGATGCAGATATATTTTTAAAACCCGGTCTCTTTCATATTTGCCTTCAGGAATGTACTTGTACGGTACGGGTGGGTAATCTGAAAGACAATAACGCCTTTATATATAGTTTATTATGTTGTTCGGATTGCCCGCCTCGGACGAGCAGGCAAATCCGAACGAGCTTGTGGAGTAAATTGTAGGCTTATGCACATAAAAAAGGCTGCCCATAATGAACAGCCTCTTTATAATTTCTAACCGGACTTCGTTACTGAAGCACAATCTTTTTGTCAGTTTTACCTTTGCTGCTTACAATACTCAGCATATAAACCCCTTTGGCTTCATTGCTCAGGTCGATGCTGTTGTTGTAAACACCGTTAAGCCTGTTGATGGTTTCGCTGTAAACAATTTGGCCGTTAAGGTTTGATACAATTACTTTTACGTCGTTAGCTTTTTCAACATCAAAATTGATGTTTACCTTACCATTGGTAGGGTTTGGATAAACGTTTAAGTTGTTGTAAACATTTTCAGAAACACCAACACCGTCAACGGTGAAGTCAAAACTCCATCCCTGATCGTTGATGGTGGCATTGGTCCCCCAGGTCATAATAACCATGTTGGTGGCTATTGAAAACGGAGTTGGTAGCGTGTTGCCTGAATATTCGGCAATCAGGTTGTTTGCTCCATCATATACCGTCAGCTTATCGTTGTCAGGTTCGGTTGAAAACTCATTAAATTCAAAGTTGTATTTAACACCTTCCGGGTTTTGGAAGATGAAAATACAAGTGGCACCGTTATTATAATAAAAACCATTTTCGGAACCATCGGTAACGGTACCATTTGGATCGGTAATTACCGTGTTGCCATTACACCAGGTGGGTGCAGTGGTGGTATATTCAATGTTAAAACCGGGTGCTGTTCCTGTTGAAGTAAAAGCAATAAACACTTCTTTGTTATCAACGGTAATATCGTCAGGAATGTTACTTCCCGAGTAATCCCCAATCAACGAATCGCCTGCTGAGTTTCCATCATAAATCATTAAATGGTCGCTGCTTGCTGTATTGAATTTAACAAAATGAAGGCTGATAGTAGATACTGAATCAGTGCTTGTTTGGGGTGATATTAACCATGAGGCATTCATCCCGGAAGGATAATCATCCACGGGTCCCGAGCCATCGGTAAATGAACCTGCATTAAACCTTAAGGTATCAGCACCATTGGCAACGTAAGGATAACCGGCATCTCCGGGGTAGATATTTCTTACCATGCCCTGTCCGGAACTAAATCCGCCAACATCCTGAAGTGTGTAGTAGCCGTTTGAAGAGCCGCTCCAGCCAAAGTTAAAGTGGTAATAGTTTGAGCCCTGATATCCATCGCATACAAAAGCGTGTCCGCCATCCGAGCTGTAACCGGAATAGTAAAGTGGTTTGCCGTCATCAAGGTTTGCCTGCATCATGTTTTCCCACTGCGATTGGCTGTAGTTACTTTTGCTTAAATATTGCGCGCTTGTGCTGTATCTGAAATAACTTTTTAATGCGTTGGGTACGCTGGTACTTTGTGCGCCTGAGCCATCAGGGCCGTAATCCATTTGTACGCTAACTCCTGCATGAAAACCAATCAGGGCGCAATCCCAGATGTTTCTGTTATCAATGCTACACATCATACCGTCCCAGTTGTAATGGGTAGTGTCGAAAACAGCCTTAATAACTCCGTAAGGTGCCTGGTAATATTGTTTTTGGCCATGTCCGATTAAAGGATATCTCCAATAGTACATTATCTGGCTCATGGCAGTGGCAACACAGCCAACATAAACATGGCCTCCCGGGCCGGCAGCATCTTCGGGACAGTCCATATTCCATGGGTTATCCTGATTCCAGGCAATGGGGTCAATTAACGGATCCACATCCCTGTCGCCTCTCAGATTCATATTTTCAGGCGCAGTGTTTAAATAGTTGTTCCACTGGTTCAATATGTTGTTGTCAGCTGTTAGATTGTTCTCTTTTACAAATTTTACTTCATCAACATAATGTGCTATCCAGCTTTTTGTGTTTTTGTCAAGATTTTGCGGGGCGGGAAAATTACCGCTGAAGTTGTATCCTAATACAGGGGGCAAGGCATCTTCGGCACTTATTAATACCCAGCCTTTTTCAAAGTTAATAACATAATATGCATTATCAACAACATATGAGTCGATGATGTTCAGGTCGAAATAGTTGACCTTTTCTGCATATTGATTGGATTTTTGATAAAAGAAATTTACAGCTGCTTTTTCTGCAGTTGCCTTGTTCACCTCTTTGGCTAACAGACCCGTAGCAAAAATAAAGAGTGCGAATAAAACAAGTGTAAAATGTTTGTTCATCGGATTTGGTTTTTGTTATTTTTCAATATTTCGAGCACAAAAATAATATAATTGTTATAGGTAAAATAATTTTTGTGCACTATGTTAAGATGACAGTATCAATTATTTAATGGTTGTATGGTTTTTGGTTACTTTTGTATAAAAAATATTATGACACTTTTAATCAAAAATATCAAACATCTCGTGCAGGTTGAAACCTCAAAATTAAAAAACCGGGCAGTGGGAAAAGAGATGGCAAAAGTTGAGTCGGTTGAAGATGCTTTTCTGTTTATTGAAAGCGGTAAAATTGCTGCTTTTGGAACGATGAATCAATTTTCGGAAAACAGCTATTTGTGGGAAACTAAAAAAACTGAGGTTATAGATGCAAAGGGCAGATTTGTGTTGCCTTCGTTTGTGGATTCGCATACGCATCTTGTTTATCCCGCTTCACGCGAAGTTGAATATGTTGATAAAATTAAAGGACTTTCGTATGAAGAGATAGCCAAAAGGGGAGGGGGTATTTTAAATTCTGCGAAAAAAATGCAGGAGATAAGTGAAGAGCAACTTCTTGAAGATGCCTTAAAACGGCTTGATGAAATTATTTTATACGGTACCGGAGCTGTGGAAATTAAAAGCGGTTACGGCCTTTCGTTTGATGCAGAGCTAAAAATGCTCAGAGTGATAAAAAAGTTAAAGAAGTTGTCACCAGTAACCATAAAATCAACTTTTCTTGGCGCACATGCTGTTCCCGCAGCTTATAAAGGGAGACAGAGCGATTATGTGGACATGGTCATTAACGAAATGCTGCCACAGGTTGCCCTTGAAGGCCTTGCCGATTACATCGACGTGTTTTGTGATAAAGGGTTTTTTACGGTTGAAGATACCGAACATATTTTAGAGGCCGGATTACAGTATGGATTACAGGGGAAAATACATGCCAACGAACTGGATTTTTCAGGAGGGGTGCAGGCAGGTGTAAAATATAAAGCCTTGTCGGTTGACCATTTAGAGTATGTGGGTGATGATGAAATTAAGGCTTTGGCAGGTTCGCAAACCATGCCTACAATACTCCCGGGTGCGGCCTTCTTTTTGGGTATGGTGTATGCTCCTGCGCGTAAAATGATTGATGCCGGTTTGCCTGTGGCCATGGCTTCCGATTTTAATCCAGGCTCATCACCGTCGGGAAATATGCAGTTTATTTTGTCGATGGCAAGTATTGCCTATAAGCTGCTGCCCGAAGAGGGAATTAATGCCACCACCCTTAACACTGCTTATGCCATTGACTTAAGCGACAAGCTTGGTACAATTGCAGTCGGAAAAACGGCCAATCTCTATATTACCAAAGAAATACCATCGTTGGAATACCTGCCCTATTACTATGGAACCAACAAGGTGGATACGGTTATTCTAAATGGTAAGGTGGTTGCCAAAGAGGGCAGAATGGTTTAACCCTTCTATTTCAGTAAATCATCAATCTCGGCTTTGGTTGGAAAATCGTTATAATGCCATTTGTTTAAAATAACACCATTATGCAGCAACATAATGCCCGGATTTGAGCGAATCATGGCTTTTAGCTCAATGTCATCGGCATAATAAACCGGATAGGTTATGTTGTAAAGTTTTAAATATTTCTTTACCTCTTCAGGGCCGGTTGCTGTAATTAATGCTGTTTCAACGCTTTCCGGTTCCAGAGCAACGGCAAGTTTTGAGGCTTTAATCATGGCTTCACCGTTGGCTTCGTCCATATCCTGCGAAATAATTAGTAGCTGAAACCCGGGATTTTCAATAATTCCCGAGGTTACATCATCTCGCTGAGCATTTTCAATAATCAAATCATGGGGTTTAATAACCTGTGAATCATCTATTCGTTGGTCAACAAAAACCCAGTTGGCTTTCCAGGTGCTGTCGTTCCATGGATAGTTAGGCGAGAGGTACTCTTTGGTTTCGCCGGTTTGTTTGTTTTTGTAAATAACATAAATCTTTTGCTTGTCGGCATTTTTTATTTTCATGTCTTTACCCGTTTTCCAGGCTCTGAAATCGAGCAACGGAAGGTGGTTGTAATTGTAAAACTGGAACCACATAAAGCCGGCAGCAGCCAATATTAAAATAATATTTTGTAGCACGGGTTTGGCACGTTGTTGTCCCTTTTGGGCAAACAGCAACACAAACGCCATGATGGTAAAAATTATGTTTTTGTAAAAGGTAGCCCAGTTTGAAAGCTTGATGGCATCGCCAAAGCAACCACAGTCGGGAACGAGGTTTTTGGTGGCATCAAACCAGGTGACCACCAAAAAGAAAATCATCATTAAAAAGGTGCCCCATGCTGCTATCTTATAGCGAAGTTTAAACAACAGCGCAAATCCCAAAATAAATTCGGTGGTTATTAAAGCTATGGCCAGCAGCAATTTTAAATCGGTAAGGCCATCCAAACCGTACGCCAATAAATAATCTTCAACACGATAGGCTGTACCAATGGGGTCAATCCCTTTTACTGTTGAAGAAAAAATAAACAGCAACCCCAGTAAAATTCTGTCGATTTTAAGCAGAATGTTTTCCGGTTTAAGTGTTTTAGGCTTTTTCATTTTCAAGAATCAATTTGATGAGTGCAAACAACGAATAATTGATAATGTCGGAGTAGTTGGCATCCAATCCTTCCGAAACGATGGTTTTACCTTCGTTGTTTTCTATTTGCTTTATCCTGAGGAGTTTCATAAGTATAATATCGGTAAACGATGCGATCCTCATGTTGCGCCAGGCCTCATCATAATCATGGTTTTTGTCAAACATCAAATCGCGCGACTGGTAAATAAATTTGTCGTACAGTTCCAGTGCTTCTTTTTCTTTCAGGTCGGGACATTCGGCAAAGCCAATGTCGAGCTGTACCAACGCCATCACCGAATAATTTACAATACCGATAAATTCGGGAATAAAGCCTTCGTCCACTTTTTTTTCACCTTTTATCTGAATGCTGCGAATGCGGTTTGCCTTTATATAAATCTGGTCGGTAAGACTTGGTGTGCGCAATATGCGCCAGGCAGTGCCATAGTCTTTTAATTTGTTTTTAAAAACAGTACGACATTCATTAATAACCTGTTCAAATTGCTTTTTGGTTTTGTCCATAATATTCTGCACTTAAATACTTAACTTTGTGCCCGCAACAACGGTACAAAAATGGGTGATAAAAGTACATCTTTTGAGTCAAACGACGGAAAAAAATATCAAAGCAATTTTTTTGGTTTTGATTTTAGCACTCCTTTGGTGATGGGGATATTGAATGCCACTCCCGATTCGTTTTACGATGGAGGCAAGTACAACCAACGGGAGGAGTGGTTTAACAGGGTTAGTGCTATGGTTGACGAAGGTGTTGATATTATTGATGTGGGGGGAGTTTCAACAAGGCCCGGAGCCGCATTTGTATCGGAAGAGGAGGAGCTGAAGCGTGTGCTGGCACCGTTGCAGTTTATTAAAAAGGAGTTTCCGGCTGTTCCGGTTTCGGTTGATACTTTTCGTTCGGAAGTTGCAAAGGCATCTGTTTCGGAAGGAGCCGGTATGATTAATGATATTTCGGGGGGGCTTTTTGATAAGCAGATGTTTAAAACCATTGCCGAATTAAAAGTCCCGTATGTTTTGATGCACATTAAAGGTACCCCTGAAAACATGCAGCAAAACCCTATAACAAAAGATGTTGTAAAAAAAGTTCGTAGCTTTTTTAATGATAGGGTAGAAGCACTCTTTAATTTGGAAGTGGTGGATGTTATTTTAGACCCCGGATTTGGCTTTGGAAAAAGCCTTGAATGTAATTATACCTTATTAAATAACCTTGAACAGGTTAGAATCGGCCGGCTGCCCCTGCTGGCAGGTGTTTCTCGTAAGTCGATGATTAATAAAGTGCTGGGGACTAAACCTGATGAGGCCTTAAATGGAACAACCGCACTCCACATGCTTGCGCTACAAAATGGTGCAAACATCTTAAGGGTTCACGATGTTAAAGAAGCTAGGGAGGCCGTGGCTTTGTTTGAATTTTATAAAAGTGCAAGCTGTTAGTAACCACGCTGACACGCGAAGGATTCGCGCGGCAGCGTGGTCAAATTCGCCTCAACCTTAATCCGAACGGGCAATCAGGTGTTCAATCTGTTCGTTTTGTTTTAACGTGAAGCCCTGTCGATGGCTTTTATTTTGCCCATGATGACTTCAAGCTCGTGTTTGGCTTTGTTGATTTTCTTTTCAAAATCCTCTTTTAGTTTGTTGGATTTATTTGAAGAAGAAAAGAAACCAATGTTGTTTTCCCAAACCGAAATTTCTTCCTGAAGGGTACGCATTTTGTTGGATAGATAGTTCCGTTCGCGGCTTAACCGGCGGCCATCATCGGAGCTGTCGAGCAGCTCTTCAATATGTTTCTGATAGTTTTGTGCCGTCATCTCCATTCGGTTAACCGATAGTAAATCAAAAAGTTTATCAATATACTCACGGTATTCTGATTGCAACCTGTCTTTTTCTTTAAATGGTACATGGCCTATCTCAACCCATCTGCGCTGGAATGATTTAAGGGCTTCCATATCAGCAGCACGGTTGTTTTGAGGTTTGTAGTTTTTGATTTCCTCAATGAGTGCAACTTTATTCTTCAGGTTTTCGGCTTCAACTTTATGGATGTCTTTAAAATATTCTGATTTTCTGTTGAAGAAGTCATCACAGGCCGAGCGGAAACGTTTCCATATTTTGTCGGAGTGGCGTTTGGGGACAGGCCCTATTTTTTTCCATTCTTTTTGTAAACGGATTAACTCGTTGGTGGTTTTTTTCCACTCGTCGCTGTCTTTAATCTTTTCGGCTTCCACACACAGTGCCAGTTTCAGGTTGTAGTTGTTCATCTGCTGCTCTTTCAACTGCGCAAAGAAATCTCTTTTAGCGTTGAAAAAAGTATCGAGCGAGCCTTTGAATTTAGCCCAAACTTCATCGTTTACCTGTCGGGGTGCCCGGCCGGTTTTTTTCCATTCGTTAAGCAGGTTGGTAATCTCTTCGGTTTTTTTCTGCCACGATTTAATACTGTCGGGCAGCTGAGCCACAAGCTCTTCGGCTTTTTCGCAGAACACCAGTTTTTTCTCGTAATTTAACTGTTGCTGTTCCTGAATGGCTTTATAATGCTCTTTTCGGCGTTCGTTAATTTTATCGGTGGCAGTTTTAAAACGTTCCCACAAATCGTCTTTTTTATCCATGGGAACCGGGCCGATGCTGCGCCATTCGTCGTGGTACTTTTGTAACAGTTTAAACGATTTTATAACCGATTTTTCAATAATCAGCTCTTCGGTTTTTTCGCAAAGGGCAATTTTGTTTTCAAGGTTTTTCTTCAGGTCAAGGTCACGTAACTCTTTGTTGATACGTACCTTGTCGAAAAACCTGTCCACATAAAAGTGGTAATTTTGCCACAAATTGGAAAGCTCCGTTGCCGGAACCATGCCAATCTCTTTCCAGCGGTCTTGCAGCTTACGAAATTCGTCGTAGGTTTTTTTAAGGGGTTCGTTGGAGTTGATAATGGTTTTCATCTCTTCCAAAACCTTTACCTTCTCTTCGAGGTTCACCTGTTTCTGCTTTTCAAGCAACTCAGCATATTTATGCTTGTTGTGTTTAAAAACATTGAATGCAGCATTAAATCTTTGCTCAAGCGGATCTTCGGTCGATTTAAAATCCTCTTCCTTGCCGCCATCGGCCAAAAAGGCCTTTTTTAGTTTTTCTTTTTCTTCTTTATTTACATGCAGGAAAGCACTTTTTATGTTGCCAACCTGGTTTTTAATGAGTCGTATATCGTTTTCCTGAACAATGTCTTCCAAAAGCTCCACCAGCTCTTGCTTGTTCATTTTGTCATATTCGTATTCATGCTCAGCCAAATCATCAAGATGCTCTTCATCTTCCTGAAGTGATGCGTCATCGTAATTGCCTTCAGGTTTTTGTGGGTTGAAGTTGCTGCTCATCAACCGAATAATACGATGTTTTTCGTGTTCGCTGATGATAACCTCAGGCTTTTTTTCGTCGATTGTTTCTTCCGTTTTTGGATCTTCTGTAACGGTTTCTTCTTTTTTACTTGCAGGTTCTTCTTCTTTGGGTTTCTTTCCCGTCATCAATTCAATCAGATGACTTTTTTCCTGTTCGTTTAACATAGGTTGGCTTGCATTTGAATCCACTGCTTTGTCGGCAGCTTCAGATTTCTCATTCTGATTCAACGATTCAGAATTTTGATTAAGTTGATCTTTATTTTCCATAACATATTTTATTTTACAATCCTTTGTGCCCGAGGGCATTTAGGTTATAGGGTTCGCATAGGGGTTATCAAAAAATAACTTAGCATTTTCAGTCAATTTATTTTGCAACAACTCCTTAGGGAAAGCAAAAATAGCAATATTTTTTAATGGGAAGTAAAAAAGCCTGTTTCATTCGGAAAACAGGCTTTTTAAACGTTTATATGAATAGTTATTATACCATCGATAAGGCGTGGTCGAGGTCGGCAATAATATCGTCAACATCTTCAATACCAATAGATAACCTGACTAAACCGTCAGATATACCTGCTGTTTCGCGGGCTTCTTTCGACAGTTTGGAGTGGGTCATTGAAGCCGGATGCTGGATAAGTGTTTCGATACCTCCCAACGAAACGGCAAGCATGGCCAGATGTACATTGTCCATTACAATTTTGCCTGCTTCCAGTCCGCCTTTAACGCCAAACGAAATCATGGCACCGGGGCCTTCCATTTGTTTTTTTGCCAGTTCATGCTGTGGATGCGATTTTAAACCGGGGAAAAGTATCCAATCTACTTTAGGATGTTTTTCAAGGTAATTGGCAACCTCAATGGCATTTTGCTGGGCACGGTCGATGCGGATGGCTAGTGTTTTAAGGCCTCGGCGTGTGAGCCATGCCTGATGCGGATCCATGTTAAAGCCCATGTTGGTCATAACATATTTTAGCTCGCTAAACATTTCGTCCGTTTTGGCAATTACAATTCCTCCCACAATATCGGCATGGCCGTTGATAAATTTTGTCATTGAGTGTAAAACAATATCGGCGCCCAAATCCAGCGGTTTTTGTAGGTACGGGCTGCAAAAGGTATTGTCAACACACACCAAAATATTGTGTTTATGAGCCAGTTTCGAAGCGGCTACAATATCGGTTATTCCCATGGTTGGGTTGGCCGGAGTTTCCAGATAAAGTAATTTTGTATTGGGTTTGATGGCTTTTTCGATGTTGCTTAAATCGGTACAATCAACATAGGTTGACTCAACACCGTATTTAGGGTATAATTTTTCCATAATGCCACGCGATGGGCCATAAACCGAGCTGTGACTAATCATGTGGTCGCCCTGACTTAAAACCGTAAGATAAACTGTGTTTACGGCTGCCATACCGGAGGCCACTGCCAGTGCGCCAACGCCATTTTCAAGTTCGGCAACAGCATTTTCAAGTTCTTCGATGGTTGGATTGCCAAGTCTGGTATAAATAAAGCCTTTTTCTTCACCCGAGAAACATCTGGCACCATGGTCGGCATTTCTGAATTTAAAGGTGGAGGTTTGATAAATTGGATTTACAGCACTGCCATTGGCATCTTCGTATGCGCCGGCATGTATAAGTTTGGAGTTAAATCCTTTGTTTTTTGTGTCCATAATATTTATTATTTTTTAATGATGACAATAATTTTGTCCGTATTTTAAATTTCCGTTTACAAAGTCCATGGCCAGATTTACCGGCTCATCAATTTCAACGCCAACATAAACATTTATGTTGTTTGCATATAAAATTTCTATGGCCTTGGGGCCTATGCCGCCTGTTAAAATATCGGTGACACCCTGATTGGCAAGCCATCGTGGGATAGAGCCTTCGGTGTGAGGCGGTGGTGGCAGGTGATACTCTTTTATGATTTTGTTATCTTCAATATCGAAAAAAACAAATTCGGGGCTGTGCCCAAAATGTTGCGATAATTCTCCGTTGTCGGAGGGAATGGCTAATTTTTTTTTCATTGGTTATTTATGATTTCTTTTATTAATAATATTTTTATGATGAAATGAGTTCTCGCGAACCAATCGGATATTACAAGTGGGGCAAAGCTGGCTGTTGCAAGGTACACCCGGTATGTGCGGAATGGAATAATTGCATTTGGGGCAAACACAATTGCCCGGTTGTTTTCCCATGCCGTCGCGCTGCCTTCCTCTGCCATGCACGCCTCTGAATGTCCGGTTTTTAAAATCGGCATCCTGAATTTCAATTACATCGGTGGAATGACAAACGGGGCATTCAACATCACTACCGGTTGACGACGGAAGTTTAAAAACCGAATCGCAATGATTGCACAAATACCATTTTTCGTTAAATACCACATCGCCGCCGCCAATCTTTAAATGTTTGTGTTCGATGAATGCACGGGCAATTTTTTTCCGTGCCGAGTCGTAAATTCTGGTAAAAGTGGGGCGCGACACCTCCATAAATTTTGAAGCTTCCAGTTGTGAAAGACCATCATAGTCAGCAAGCTTAATGGCTTCAAACTCTTCGTACAAAAGTACAATGATGTTGTTTTTGTCAAAATCACCATCTTCAGGAATAAATCCCGTTGCTGATGGGGGTTCGTTTAATTTCCGCTGTCTTTTGGGGCGAGGTGACATGACTTGTTTAAATTTGGCGGCAAATTTATTGAACTATTGTTCAATAAACAAATGGTTTGATTATAAATTACGGTTGTATCGAAATGAACTTGTTTAAAGGGCTAATTCCTATTTTGATGTGCTGACACCATTATAGAACCGATAGAGTGTTGTCGGATTTTGTTGCCTGGGACTTTGTCAAAGTTGCTAATAATCTTAATAAAACCCTGTGTTAAATCCCCGAAG
>JALVAQ010000326.1 GCA_027011095.1 Bacteroidales bacterium | reverse complement strand
TCTTCTAAACATGATTTTTTATGGCTTGTTTACTCTTTAAAGATACAAAATTATCCTCAAACAATAAAGGTTTTTTTGTAAGAGTTTTCGGAGGGGTCTCAATGATTGAATGATTGAATGATTGAATGATTGAATGATTGAATGGGTTAATGCTTAAATGGTTGAATGGTTTAATGCTTGAATGCTTGAATGAGTTAATGCTTGAATGGGTTAATGGATCGATTGTTGCATTGCTGCATTGTTTTATTGTTAGTTGTTCAATGAGTGTTGCTTATTGATTATTGAAAGTTAAAGTTACATTTTGCGGTAAGGGCAGGATGGGGCTCCCGATAGCTATCGGGAGGTCCCTCGCTTCGCTTGGGATGACAGCACCTTTTGTCGCGGGTCATGGAGAGTGGTACGACGTTAGGAGCGCTGTATCGAACCATGGCGGGGTTGGGCAAATCCGAACGGGCTTGTGGACAAGTTTGCAGGTAGTGGTAATTTCAAACAATCGTTTATAAAAAAATACCGACCTTTGCGGCAAAATTATTCAGATGAAAATTGCATCACTGGTTTCAGGAGGAGTTGACAGCTCGGTGACCATTCCATTGTTAAAAGAGCAGGGGTTTGACCCGCATATTTTTTATATCCGTATAGGCATGGAAGATGAGCCTTCGTTTTCGGATTGCCCTGCGGAAGAGGACATTGAAATAACTACCTGGATTGCAAAAAAATACGGGTGCAAATTTGATATTGTCGATTTGCAAAAAGAGTATTGGAATACGGTTGTAAAATATACCATTGATACGGTAAGGGCCGGATTGACTCCCAACCCGGATATTATGTGCAACCTGCTGATAAAGTTTGGTGCGTTTCGCGATAAATACGGCCACGAGTTTGATAAAATTGCCACCGGCCATTATGCTTCGACTTACGAAACCGGTGAAGGGATATTTTTAGGCACTGCCAAAGACCGGGTAAAAGACCAAACCTATTTTTTAAGTCAGATTACTACAGAGCAGTTAAACCATGTGATGTTTCCCATCGGACATCTCGAAAAACAGGAGGTTAGGCGCATAGCAAACGAAATGAAACTGCCCTCGGCCAACAGGCCCGACAGCCAGGGAATATGTTTTCTTGGTAAAATCAATTACAACGATTTTATCAGAAAATATGTGGGTGAGCGCCCCGGCGAAGTGATTGAACTGGAAACCGGCAGGGTGCTGGGCGAGCATAAAGGATTTTGGTTTCATACCATTGGCCAGCGACGTGGACTGGGGTTGGGTGGCGGTCCCTGGTTTGTGGTGAAAAAGGACATCGAAAACAACATTATTTACGTATCAAACGGCTACGATCCCATTGCACAGTACAACGATAAAGTGTGGCTTGAAGGTCTCCATATATTAAACCCTGCCCACGATTATTCCGGCTTGTCCGACATTAAATTTAAAATCAGGCATCAACCCGAGTTTACCAAAGGCACGTTGGTGCAATCGGAAAGAGGCATTTATATACAGTCGGAGCATAAAATTTCGGGCATTGCTCCCGGACAGTTTGCCGCCATTTACGATATGGAGGAAAAAACCTGCATCGGCAGTGGCGTGATAGCACAGGGAGACGGGTAATGCGAATTAACTGGTTTTGTGATCTTCGTTAAATTGTTTCAGCCTTTGCTTCAAATCGGCAAACTGTTCGGGTTGTACCAACGAAGTGCATGCCCTGATGCCTTCCTTACGTTCGCTTCCGGTAATAAGCAGCGAAATGGCACTTACTCCGTAATATATCAGCTCGTTTAACAACTCTTCGGCATCCATGCCCGGATAGCTGAAGGTAAAATAAAAGCCGTCGGCAATGGGCTGATCAACATCGGTATCGTAAACAATTTTAAATCCGTTTTCGGTAAATATGCGTTTCATTTCACGGGCTTTGCGGCCATACTCTTTTACATATTCAACAAAGTTAAACTCGCCATCGTTGGCTGCTTTTAGTAAGGCTGTTAAAGCATATTGCGCCGAGTGCGAAGTGCCCGAACTTAACGGGTACAGGGTTCCGAAAATCATCGAATATCCAAGTTTATCGTTTACATAATACCGTTTAAGGTCGGGGTAGTGTGCGTTAAACAAGTTGTCGGATATGGCCATAATGCCAATGCGCTCGCCGGCGTAGCTAAAAATTTTACTGCTCGAGATAAACAGAATGTAGTTGTCGGTGTATTTTGCAACGGTTGGCTGGTACGGTGGCACCCCCGGTTTGTCATACTCTTTTCTAAAGTCCATACCAAAGTAGGCAAGGTCTTCCAGAATAACCACATTGTATTTATTGGCCAGCTCGCCAATGGTTTTTAATTCATCATCGGTAAAACATATCCACGACGGGTTGTTGGGGTTGGAGTATAACACCGAGTGTATTTTTCCGGTTTTAAAGTACGATTCCAGCTTTTCGCGCAGTTTGTCGCCGCGGTAGTTGTAAACATCAAAACTTTCGTATTTGATATCCAGTACCTTATGTTGCATTTTATGAACCGGGAATCCGGGGTCAATAAACAGGGTTGTATCTTTGTTTTTGTCGATGCGGCTCAGGGTTAAAAAGGCCGTAAATCCACCTTGCATTGATCCTACGGTGGGAACACATCCCGCAGGGTCAATATCCACATCCATAAAAAGCTTAATAAATCTTGACGCTTCGTTTTTAAGAACCTGTAGCCCCTGGATGTTCGGGTAAACGGCAGCCACACCGTTTTTGAGCGCATCTATTTGTGCGTTAACCCCAACGGGTGCAGGTGGAATACCCGGTACCCCCATTTCCATACGGATGTATTTTTCGCCCGTGGCACTTTCAATTTCATCAATTAGCTTTTTAATCTCGCGGATTGTTCCCGTACCTACCGAGTTCAATCCGCTCTCTTTTATTTTTTCATTTACGATGTTAAAATCAATGGGTGTTTTTCTCATAATGATATTTGTTTAAGCTGTTTGGGTTTCTATTTTTTCATGTTTGCCAATGCCAGAATTATACCCAGCACAATACCGAGCAGTGCCGCAAAAAGTACCCTGAAATCGGCCGGCAGTAAAAAGGTAACGGTATGCGCCGGAATCCAAAAAAAGGGGATGGTTTTTTTTAAAACGAAGTTCCACTGCACATCCCAGTTGAGGCCTTTTAATATTTTAGCAAAGGGAATGGGTGTTAAAAATCCTTTCAGGGTGCCGCCGGTGGTTAAAATATGGGTGTCGGTAATTTTATGCAGGGTCATCATTACCGGAGCATAAATCAGGTTTATGGCAGCACTGATGGTAAAAGCCACCAACACCTTTTCTGCCGACAATTTTCCTGCAAATATTGCCTGTGCATGCTGCATGCCCATATATTGCAAAAAAGAAGGCGTTCCCGAGGCAAAAACTATAAAAGCAAATTTAATGGTGATGCCCAAAAATCCCCACACAACGGCTCTCGGTAAAATACCAAAACCGGGCTGTGTGTAGTTCCCGGTTTTGATGCGAAGTCCAATTACTTCTCCAATTACTGCTAAAATGGCAAACTTTATAAATGCCATTATAAAGCCGTGATAATGATTTAAGTGAGTGTAGGTTTCGTAAACCTTCCCACTTAAAAAGAATGGTAAAAACAAGAGTAAAACTCCTGCTGAAAACAAAATGTCGTTGCGTTTAATCATCAAAAAAAGGCTTCAAATTCTTAATAAATGAACAGCCTCAAAGATACATATTATTCATTGTTAACAAAACCCAAATTGTTTTGATTTTTGACATTTTTTGTTTAACCCCTTCATGGTTATAATTTGTTTCACT
This sequence comes from Bacteroidales bacterium, assembly GCA_027011095.1. Classification (GTDB taxonomy): domain Bacteria; phylum Bacteroidota; class Bacteroidia; order Bacteroidales; family F082; genus B16-G9. The sequence goes on along the minus strand of JALVAQ010000326.1, from coordinate 3,598 downwards.
CATCTTTTTATCTTTGGCAAAAAAAATAATTATGAAACCTGTTGTAAGTATTATTATGGGTAGTACCTCCGATTTAAAAGTGATGGAAAAAGCGGCCCGTTTTTTTGATGAAATGAGTATTCCTTTTGAAATAAATGCTTTGTCGGCGCATCGCACCCCCGAAGAGGTGGAAAAGTTTGCAAAAAATGCTCAACAAAGAGGGGTGAAAGTAATAATTGCCGGTGCCGGTATGGCTGCCCATTTGCCCGGTGTAATTGCTGCCATGACTACACTTCCCGTAATTGGAGTGCCCATTAATGCAACCCTTGACGGCATGGATGCTTTGCTGGCCATAGTACAAATGCCTCCCGGAATTCCGGTGGCTACGGTGGGTATTAACGGCGCCCTGAATGCTGCCATCCTCGCTACCCAAATGATGGCGCTGGGCGATGAAGCCCTGATGAAAAAACTCGCAGCCTATAAGGAAAATCTTAAAGAAAAAATTGTTAAGGCCAACGAAGAACTTAGCAGGGTGAAGTATGGCTACAAAACTAATTAACTTTAACAGTTTTTTTATTTCGGGTTTAGCGGCTTTTCCTATTTTTGCCGTTCAAATTGCAGGGTTTTGAAAAAAAGGATTTCTTTAATTTTTTTGTTTTCAGGATGGTTTTTTATTCAGCTGACGGGGCAGAACTTTGTTTCGCCTGAGCAGGTGGTTTTAACAAACAGGTCTGTTAATGATGACTCGGGGTTTCATCCGGTGTTTTCAATGTTGTCGGTTAATAATGAAAAAAATATTAACAGCCTGCAATTAACCGTTTCTTACCGTCAATTTGTTGAAAACAGAAAACAGACGGTTAAAGTTTCGTGGAAGGATGTTGCCATAACCGGAGATACCCGTTTTAGAGATTTTGCTTTTGACACCCTTTTAATGCCCGATAAAGCGCTGGTAACGTTTATCTGGCCGTTGAAAAACAGCAATCAATTGGTAAAGCAGCAGTTTGAATCTCCTTTTCCGACCACCAACCTGTTGTTTAATCTTCGGGGATACGAAGGGGAGGGGCTTACAATTCAGATAGATTTTGGTATTTCCAAGGCAAAGTACAGCCGCTTTGTTAATATGGCAGGATTGGCCAATCATTACTATGGGTTTTATTCGGTATTGACCAACATTCTTAACCAAAAGAAAACCGAAGACAGGATAGTGTTATTAAATTATCTTGAAGTGCATCGTGCGCTGTATTCCATTGATCAGCTGAGGCTCATAAAAGTACTCGGGCTTAAAACCCGTGATTCTCAAAAATTGGTTCCTTTAATTAAGAGAGCAGTCAGGTTTGAAACGCGTGAAAGGACTTTGTCTAAAAAGCAGCTTAACAAATCGAAATCCGGTTTTCGTGAAAGTGAAGTTGCCAACGGGTTGGCTGATTTGTCGGTAAAATATCTAACAAACGAAAGCCGCTATCAACCCTATATGGCTGCTTCGTACGAGCTGATGGCAAAATTGACGAACGACCCCGAAACTGTTGCGTTTTACAAGATGCTGTGTAATCGCTTTGCTGTCGTGGAAAACGATGGTGCCGGTTTGTGCCAGTTGGTATTTAATGCCTTTTTAAGCAGGGCTGAACAATACAATTCATCGGAACAATATGCCTTTGCAATGATTATGCTCGACAATGCGCAATTGTGGTCGCAAGCGGTTAAAAATGTTGTTGAGCAGCCGGCGTTTGGCGACAGGTTAAATAGTGTTTTAGACGGAATGATGACTTCGTATCTTAAGGTGGCGGCTGCGGGTTACCGGACTGGAAATCGTGCCATGGGTCTGCGGTACGAAAAAAAAGCCGATGACCTGTTTAAAAAGACATCTCAAAAATATCCGGGAATTGTGAGCACATCGCAGCCCCGGTTTCAGTCGATGTTGGTTCGGTTGGCAAGGGATGAACTATCGAAAAACCAAACCCAATCCATGCTAGATATGTTTTTCCGCTTTCGCTATTTAAATTTCTCGCAGCAGGAAAAAAATGCTGTTTTCGAGATAAAATCGCAGGCTTATCAAAAGCTATGTTTACAATACATTGGTTCGGCTGAAACCGCACTTAACAACGGAAACATTGATGAAGCATACAAAAGAATGAAAACCGTTAAGGATTATTGCAACCTGAGGAGTAACTATGTAAAAAGTAATAAAACGGTTGATAAAAGGTTGGAAAAAACCGCCTATGGTTTGATTTTGGAATATATTCAACGTGGTGAGATGTTGCTTGACAGGGGAGAGAGCGACAGGGCAATGCAAAATTTTAGTACGGCTCTGGAGTTGCAAAATGATTTTTTAAGCTACCGTATAACAACATTGGATGAGTTGATGGCGCAAACCGCTGTTCCGGTGATTTTAAACGAAATAGAAAAAGCCGAGTTGGAGGTGTGGGCAAACAAAATGAGTGATGCGCAAAAGCACTTTAACCGTATTGTTGCTTTTCAAAACAGGTATTATCTGGAACAAAATCCTCAAGTTAGTGGCAAGGTAAATCATTTGAAAAAATTGCTCGAAAACCGTACCTGTGTTGATGCCCGGTATTCGCTGTCCAATTATCTTCAGGTGGCGCAAAACCGAATTAAACTGGAAAAGTGGGAGGAGGCTGCCGTTGCACTTGATAAAGCCGAAAAACTGATTCGTGAAAAGCATAACTGCTCGCTTGATACAACAATGATATTGGGGTTGCGCTATCGTTACCGGTTTGCGTTGGCTTACGCCTCTCGTTATGATAGCGTTACCAATCAACTATATGCTTATGGCTATGAAAAAGTTTGGGAGGAACTTGCCGCAATGGATGCCTTTTATGCTACTCATAAACTGGATTTGTTGGGTGTAAAACCTACGGGACAATACCGGATTTTGAAAAGCCAGCAAAATCCAAACAACGTTAAAAGGGTTGTTAAGTACTATCTGTCCATGGGTGATTCCGGGCAGGCTCTTCGTTATCTGATGTTGTTAAAAGATTTTGGGTTGACCTCACGACAAACCAAACCGCTTCAAATTGAATTGGCTAAAAAAATGGCCGGGCAATTGTCCGAAAGCAGGTTCCGGCGTGTTGTGGATACCAGTGACGAATGGTTGCAACCTCTTGTTAAAACCTATGCCGGCCTAATTCAATAAAAAATATATCTTTACCTGCGTTAAATATTATTAAACATTATGAATAGAAAATTATTGCTTATCAGCAACTCAACCATGGCTGGTGAAGCCTATCTGGCATGGCCAAAAAATTATATTGCCGGTTTTTTGCATACACATCAGGTAAAAAAGGTAACTTTTGTTCCTTTCGCGGGCGTTAATTTGTCGGATGCCGGACTAACCGGGTCGTATGATGCGTACACTGAAAAGGTGGCCGGAGTGTTTGCTACCTTTGGAGTAGAAGTTGAATCGGTTCATCAAACAGACAATCCCGTTGAAATGGTAAACAGGGCAGAGGCTGTTGCTGTAGGTGGAGGCAACACCTTTCATTTGGTGGGAAAAATGCACGAAACCGGAATTATGGAAGCCATTAGGTTAAAAGCCCTGTCGGGAACGCCCTATATGGGATGGAGTGCAGGAGCCAATGTGGCGTGTCCGACCCTGAAAACA
>JALVAQ010000325.1 GCA_027011095.1 Bacteroidales bacterium | reverse complement strand
CCATAATAGTTGGCATTGTAGATGCCCACTACGACTCGCCGAACCTGCGATCGTTAATACTGACCAATGCCATAAACGAAATGCGTTACGTTATCAATAAATTTGGCGGCAAGGAAGATACTATGTTTCACTATTGTGGTTTTGGTGACTTCAGCTTAACCGCCTTAAATGATATGAGCCGTAACCGAACCCTGGGCCTGTTGATTGGAAAAGGCTTTTTTACCGACTATATATCCGAAAAAGTTACGCTGGAAGGAAAAATTGCCGTTAATGTTTTTGTTGATGAAATTTTAAACAAATCGTTTTTTAAGCCTAAAAAACTTATGATGAATGAGCTGTACAGGGTTTTTAACGAAGAAAACTACGATTTGGCCAATTTTGTAAATAACATTTTATCACTCAAGTAAATTTATTTACCTGAAGTTTTAGTAAAAAGCGCTGCCATCTTTTTTGTAAGAACCTTTCTGTTATATTGGTCAACATTTTCACACCGGGGGTTTAGTGTACCGCTTTTGAATTGCTCAAACACTTCCAGCAGATAATTCTTTAACTCACTAACATTATCAAAGTCAAACACATGTCCGCATTTTGTTTCGTTGATAATAAACGCAGCGTCACCATCAACAGGGGCAATACATAAAACAGGCCTTCCTGAAATTAAGTATTCAAATATTTTTCCGGTTACAATCAATTTAGCATTGGGTGTACGATTTACAAGCAGCAGCAATATTGTAGCTCGCTGCTGTTGCGCAATCACTTCCTGATGTGATAAATAGGATATTTTGTTCAGATATTTATTTAGCCCGTACTTCTTTAATGTATTCAAAGCATTAATATCCAGCTTACCAACATTTCGTATCTCCAGCAAACTCGCAAACCGGCTATCCTCATCAACCAATTCCTTGAGCACTTTCCATAAATTTAAAGGGTTCCTGTCCTTATTCAACGAACCGACATGCGCCAACACAAACTTATCTTGCGGATAGTCTTCAGGAGATATCCCGGCATGAACCATATCATCATCATCAAACCCGTTTGGTATAATGTGGTATTGACGCTTGAATTTCGACTGAAAATCAATTTCCATACCCTTGCTGATAACGGTAATTGCATCAGCCTTTTCCAACACCTCCCGTTCCAATTTATGATGTATCCTGTCAGCGCGCTTACTAAGCTTTAAATCCTTGTAAAAGTCAATGTTGGTCCACGGATCCCTAAAATCTGCCAGCCACGGAATATCAAACCTCTTTTTTAACTTTAAAGCAATTAAATGAGCGCTGTGGGGCGGGCCGGTACTAACAATTAAGTCAACAGGGTTATTTTTAAGGTATTTTGCCAACAACTTAACGGATGGTTTAATCCAAAATTTTCGTGCATCAGGTATAAACAAGTTACCACGAAGCCAAACAGCAATATTTTCAAGCAGTTGAAACTTATTCTCTTTTTCAGCAATAAACCCGGCTTGAATCTTTTCGCTGCTCTTTTTCCCTGTGAACTTCTTATAAAAGGTGTAAGGTTCCCAAATTTTATTCTTTATTATTTCAATCCCGTCCGGGACATCCTTTAGTAAAGATTCATCAGTGCTTGGTGCTTCTGGATTTTCAGGAGTAAAAATCACCGGTTCCCATCCAAAATCTCTTAAATATTTTACAAACTTAAGCCACCGCTGTACACCCGCGCCACCACTGGGAGGCCAGTAATAGGTTATAATGAGAACCTTTTTCATTGCCTATTGTTTATTTCCTTTCCACATCTTTTTTATTTCAACAAATAGAAAGAAGACCACAAGCAGTATTAAAACCAGTGAGGATATGAATGAAACAATGTTTCCCACGGTCCAAATCGAAGGCTCAAATTTAAACTCAACTTTATGTTTTCCGGCAGGAATAACCATGGCTCGCAGCACATAATCCACTCTCAAATAGGGAACCTTCTTCCCATCAATAAAAGCATCCCAGCCTTTATTGTAATATATTTCGGAAAATACCGCCAACTGTTCCTTTGCAGCACTGTACTGATAAACCAAATGGTTGGGTGCGTACGAAACCATGCTGATTACC
>JALVAQ010000324.1 GCA_027011095.1 Bacteroidales bacterium | reverse complement strand
ACCCCTAAGCGTTGTCATTCTTTTTTAATACAATACGGAAAGTGGTACCTTTTCCGGCAGATGACTGTTTAATAAATATTTTACCCTTGTGGTACTCTTTTATAATCCGTTTTGCCAACGAAAGCCCAAGACCCCATCCTCGTTTTTTAGTAGTATAACCCGGACTAAACACATCGCGCTGTTCGGTTTTTGAAATACCTTTTCCTGTATCTTTAACATCAATTATCACGTTGTTGTCTTCTTCGGTCATTTCAATGGTTATTGTCCCTTTGGCATCCATGGCGTCAATGGCATTTTTAAAGAGGTTTTCCAACACCCAGCTAAACAACGGGCCGTTAGCAAGCGCAATAACATTTTGTTTTGGCAGTTTAATTACATATTCAATTTTTCGCGGGGTGCGTGGCTTTAGGTAGTCAACCGTTCGGTGTATAATGTCGGTAATATTGGTCAGTTCCAACGAAGGAACAGAACCGATTTTAGAAAACCTTTCGGTAATCATTTCCAGGCGTGCCACATCTTTTTCTATCTCTTCGGCAGCTTGTTTATGGTCAGCACCATCCATTTTAAGCAACTCCATCCATGCCATTATGGACGAAAGCGGTGTTCCAATCTGATGGGCTGTTTCACGAGCCATTCCCGCCCAAACCCGGTTTTGCTCGGCATTGCGCGATAGGCTGAAAAGCAGGTATGCAATACCGATAAAAACAAAAATTATTAGTAGTTGAGCCAGCGGAAAGAGCCTCATTTTATTCAATAACTCCGAATCTTTATAAAAAATATAAACCTTGCCCACATCAATAAAATCAAGCAGGATGGGATCGTTTTCATCTTTCATCTCCAACAACTTTCGTTGTGCAAACAACGAATCGGCCATTTTTGCTTCGTTTAGGTTGCCATAAAGCAAGATGTTTTTCCGGGTGCTATCTGTTATTATAACCGGCACACTGGACGAGTTTAGTGCCACCTCCTCCATAAAAATGGTTATGTAATCGTTTAAAACCTTTTTGAGCTGTGTAAACAGATTGGAATTTTTATAATAAAGATAGTTCCACTGGCCTTTTGCATACTCCACTCCAATGGGTTTATAAACAGAAAACTCTTCTCTTAGCTTTCCGGTTAAATAGGTTAATGTATCTTGTCCCTCTTTAAGGTTTAAACTATTTAAAATTTTGCCGTGTGCATCGGTTAAAATTACCGGTATTGTTTTATTATTGTGGATTATATTAAGGTAAAAGGTTAAATCCTGAGAGTTATTGTCAACCAGCAGCCGGTTATAAACTTTTGCCAGCAATTCGGCTTTTTTTTGTTCCTGCTCCTGTAACTGGCCAAAAAATTTCTCGGTATATTGCATCAGTTCAGCTCTTCTGTGTACCGCATCGGCCCACAGCCGTACATTTTTCCGTTCGGAAGAAGCAAATTTACCAACAAGCTGGTTGGTATAAAAAATGGAAGCGGCTATTAACAGCATTCCCATTACAAACAGAAATGTTTTCCATGCCTTCTTTTTAGTGTAGATATCCACGTTTAAAAATATTTTTAATCATCAAACGTACAAAAATGTTTTTTGTTTTAAGCCATTGTTAAGAAATAATAAGAAAACGAGCTTACTTAAAGTGGCTAATTCCTATTTTGAGGCGATAAATACAAAGACTGAAGAGTTCTGTCAGATTTCGTCTCTCGGGACTTTGAAAAAGAGTTGTTGAAAATAAATAAAAAACCCCCAAATTTTTTTGGGGGTTTCGTCAAGCTTAGGCTAAAGTTAGTTTTTGCAGGCTTTTTGAAAAGTTGTAGGGCGACTTGTACTTTTTGAGCTTGACTTTTTTGCCTTCTTCAGCACAAATCGGGCAGTGCCCCATTTTAATCGGGTAAACATAATTGCACTCTTCACAGTAATAGTAGTTTATTTTTTTAGATTGGGGTCGGTTTTTAAGCATCCATATGGCGCCGGTAACAGGGGTAAGTAACAAACTAATTAAAAACAGTTTAAAAGCTTCGGCATGTCGATTTATACCAAACAAGGTAAAAATAAACGTAATTAACAAGTACCCTACAACACCATATAAA
>JALVAQ010000323.1 GCA_027011095.1 Bacteroidales bacterium | reverse complement strand
CCACAACGGTTTGTAATAAATCGGGTTTGCTCCTGCCAAGCAAAACCGCTGCCACCTTATTTAGAAATTTTTTATTATTCATTTATTGTTGTAACATTTACCCTTTTTGTCCAAAAAATCTTTAAAACCATTTTTCATGTTTTTTTCTCATTTCTTCATGGCTTATCAGATTCTCAGGCTTTTTGCTTTCTTCAAAAGCTAAATCCAGTTCTTCTTGTTCCTTTTTTGTTAATCCTTTCCATAATTTTCCATCTTTAACTGAAAGCCGTTCTTTTATCAGGATATAAAAGTCTGACAAAAGATTTTCATTGTCGATGCTGTCTATTAAATTATGAAAATCCTTTTTAAGTTCTAATGTATTCATGGCAATTCTTTTTTGACAAAGATAATGATTCTTTTTTTCGATTGCCGTACCACTTCACCATGAACCCTGCCCGCAAAAGATAACTTTCAAACCATTCACGCATTCAATCATTCACGCATTCATCCATTCAAGCATTCAAGCATTCAACCATTCACTCATTCATCCATTCAAGCATTCAAGCATTCAACCATTCAATCATTCAAGCATTCAAGCATTCAATCATTCAAGCATTCACTCATTCATCCATTCCTCTCCGCTTCAGCAATTTTATCAACACTTCCCAAGTCGAACCAAAACCCTTCGTTATACTCAACACCCCGTATTGCATCATGTTTTGCCATCCGCAGCCATTCATCAATAATAGAAAAACTACCTTTTCCCATTAGCTTTTTGGGATAGGAAGGAGCCGCAACATAGATTCCGCTATAAGCTCGCTCAACAACCTCCCCGACGGGCTTATCCACCCACTTAACCTCATTGTTTTCCAAATGCTTCCACCCTGTCAGCAGGTTTTGTTTATCAAATAAGAGTTTTCTGGATGAGGCTCGGTTGCGGATAACAAGCGACACCATGGCACCCGATTTTTGATGTTCCGCAATAAATCCTACAAAATCCATGTCGGTAAATACATCCACATTATGAACCAACACAGGTTCATCACCGTTAAAAAATGCGCTGGCTTTTACAATGGCACCTCCCGTATCAAGCAACTGTGCCCTTTCGTCTGAAATAGTGATATTAACCCCAAAATGTTGGTGCCGTTGTAAAAATTCCAACACCCTATCGCCAAAATGATGGATATTGATACACAACTCATCAAAGCCTTGTTGCTTCAATCTTTCGATGAGGTTTTGCAACATGGGCTTACCATTTACTTCAACCAGCGCTTTGGGTTTATTGTTGGTTAAAGGGGCTAACCTTGAGCCGAGTCCGGCAGATAGAATAAAGGCTTTCATGGCAGCAACCCCTCTCTATCAAGTTGAATATGAGCAAGCCTCACCTCCACCCTATCACCATACTTTTCAGTCAGATGGCTACGCAATCGCTCTGCACTAAAAACCGAACGATGTTTACCGCCGGTACATCCAAAACTTACCATCAGGCTGTTAAAGCCACGGTGCAGATAATTATCAACACTCTGATCGACAATGCCAAACACATTATCAAGAAACTCTTTCATCACCGGTTTTTCTTTAAGATAATTAATAACAGGCGTTTGCAGTCCTGTGAACATTTTCAGCTCGTCAATCCGTCCGGGATTGGGCAGGGCACGGCAATCGAAAACAAAGCCACCGCCATTTTCGGTAACATCAACCGGGATTCCCGACTTTTTATACGAGAAACTTGAAAGGGTAACCGTGAGCTTTTCAGGATTTAAGGGAATAAAATCAAAATTTTTTAAAGCAATGATTTGTTCGAAAATGCGATTTAGCCCGGCAAGTTCAGTAACAGGATGCTTTAATAATATCTCCTTCAAACTATTGATGGCATAGGGAATACTTTGCAAAAAGTGTGCCTTGTGCTGATAAAGACCCCGATAGCCATAAGCTCCCAAAACCTGCATCAACCTGAAATAGATAAACAACGGATAGGTTTTTAGGAAACCTGTTTTTTGTCCTTTATGGTGTTTTTCAAGGTGCTCAAAATAGGCCTTCAACAGCTCTTCTCTAAATGAATCGGGCAGATTTGCCTTAGCCTGATAAAGCAGCGAAACCACATCGTATTGCAACGGCCCTTTCCGTCCGCCCTGAAAGTCGATGTACGAAAGCCTGCCATCTTTTACCATGATGTTACGAGCCTGAAAATCACGATACATAAAAAATTCGGAATCGGCACCAATCAGCCGGGCAGACAACTGTTCAAAGTCGTTTTCAAGCAGGTTTTCATCAAAAATAAGGTTATTGGTTTTAACAAAATAGTATTTAAAATAGTTCAAGTCCCACATAATGGAACGTTTATGAAACCTTTCTGCCGGAAAAGCAACCGTTAAATTCAACCCCTTAATGCCTTCTGTTTGAAACCGTACCAGGTCTTCAACTGCCTTGTGGTAAAATCCTTTTACCCTCTTGGAAAGCCCCTCTTTCAACCTGATATCCAACAGTGTTTCGTTGCCTGCATCCTCCAATATAAAATATTCAAACGAGCTGTTTTTGGCCAAAATAGCGGGAACCGGTAATCCCACCTGCTTAAAATGATTGGTAAAGGTTAAATGAGCAATATTTTCCTTTACATCAGGATTATACGATGCAACGAGCGATTCGCCCTGACTATAAATGCAACGAAAATAAATTCTTGAAGAACCTGACTGCGGTAGCGGATGGATACTTAAAGGAGCCGGTTTCCCCATTTCTTTAAGCATCTCCTTTATTATTTGTATGTGATTTGTCAATGTGATGAATTATTATGAACCGAAGTTTAAGTTATGAAAAAACAATGAACACTACAGCCCCACACCAAACCCAATACGAATCAACGGGTTTGAGTAAGGCGAATATTGCGTGTCAAGCAAATTGTACAGGATACCCACATGTAAAAAAGTAGCTCCAACATGCTGATAAATACCCCCTCCGAGGAAAAGTCCCGGAACCCAGCGCCGGCTTTTAGTCCCGTCGATGGTGTAATATTGGGCACTTAATTCTTCAAACTCAGCTTGCACAAATATAAAGTTGAACAGGTGGTAACGGGTAAAAATACTGGCGCCAAAATCATTGTATGAGTAGCTATATCCGTAGGACTTATATTTACTGTAAATATAGGTTATTCTGGTACCTATATCCATTGCCGGTGTAACCCGGTAGCCTATGATGGGCGACAACTGAAAAAAGGCGCTGGTGTTTGACCATCCTCCTCCGATATTGCCTCCAACATACAATTTACTCAATGGCGACACGGCGTTCCGGGGTTGCGTTTTCGTATTCCCTCTGCCTCCCGTAGTGTTCTCATATTGACCGCGCGCAGTAGCAACACTAAACACTATTGCAATGATTAAGAATAGTTTAAGTTTCATAAATTAAATGGTTTTTCAAATCAATTATCTTGATAAAAATACAATATTTTTCCGATTGCTTCGTATTGATGTTGTTAAGTTCGTTTTCGATTTTGTTAAAACCCTATCTTTGCGGCGTTTTTCAAAAAAAATTGTTTAACGTTTCCATTTAAAAACAAAAACATTAACCATGAATTTTACCTTATTTAAAAGGTTGTTTATACTCTCCCTGTTTTCAGTTTTCCTTGTGTGGACATCTTCCTGCAAAAAAGATATTTTAAGCACAGACCCATCGTTAAAATTGTCATTTTCAAACGATTCAGTAATTTTTGACACAGTTTTTACCTCACTGGGATCAGCTACTCACCGGCTGATGGTTTATAACCCTTCCTCATCAAAGGTAAAAATATCGAACATAAGCCTTGCAGATGGGACATCTTCCGATTTCAGAATAAATGTGGATGGCGAATCGGGTGCTTCGGTAAAAGATATTGAGCTGGCGGGAGGCGACAGCCTGTTTATCTTTTTAAGGGTTACCATCGACCCGACAGATGTAAACAACCCCTTTGTTGTGGAAGATGACCTGCAATTTCTTACCAACGGAAACAGCCAAAGCGTTAAGCTGGTTGCCTGGGGACAAAATGCCAACTATATTTTGGCCGACACCTACAACACCGGATTTCCACCATACAAAGTTGTGGTTGACAGTTTACAAACGGTTCACTGGACTTCGGAAAAACCCTATGTTATTTACGGGTATGCGGTGGTTGATTCGTATGGCAAATTAATTATTGATGCAGGCACACAGGTTTATTTTCACGACAAATCGGGTTTACTGGCCTATTCAGATGCCGTGTTAAAGGTGGAAGGCACACTTGAAAATCCGGTTCATTTTCAGGGAGACAGGCTGGAGCCTGAATACAGCGAATTGCCGGGGCAATGGGACCGGATTTGGTTGATGGAAAGCCAGCCCGGCGAAGACCATGAAATCAGAAACGCCATTATCGAAAACGGATTCATCGGCATACAGGCCGAAAGTTTTTTGCATATAACCTCAAACAAACTTATTCTTGAAAATGTTACCATTCGCAACATGAACGGCATTGGCATTTTTTCGAGGATTTACAATATTTTAGGCGGCAACACGGTGGTGGCCAACTGTGGCGGCTATTGCATGGCATTTACCGGTGGCGGAAACTATAATTTTATTCAGACAACGGTGGCTGATTATTGGGAATATGGCATTAGAAAAAATCCAGCGCTGTTTTTAAACAACTTTTTGTTGGATTCGTTGGAAAATCCTGTTCCCATCCCCATGCATTTTAACATGGGCAACAGCATTGTTTACGGTTACAACAACGATGAATTTGGAACTGAAATGGTTGATGGCGCCGACTCGGCATATTTTTTCGACCATGCATTGATAAAAACAACCCGCGATGTTGGTGATGCAAACCTGTTTGAATCGGTGATTGTAAACCAAGACCCGTTGTTTTTTGATGCCGAAGAAAACGACTATCGTTTAGACACATTATCGCCGGCAATAGACAAGGGAAGCGAAGCCATATCGTCACAAATTCCAAACGATATTCTGGGAAATCCACGCGGCACATCGCCCGATTTGGGAGCATATGAGTTTGAACCGGGGCAGGGCAAAAAATAATGGTTATTATTGCAAAGTATTTCATTTAACAAACAATGATAATTGCCATAGGAGGTTCCAGCACAGCAGGCAAATCGACGCTGGCTGCAAAAATTGGTGAAGTTTACGACCATAAGAGAGTAAAAATTCTTTGCCAGGATTCCTATGTAAAACCTGAACAGGAAATACCTTTAATCAAAGATCACATCGACTGGGAAACACCTGCCTCCATCGACTTTAAAAAGTTTTACAACGCCATTGTTCTGGCTTCCGATAAATATGACATTGTTATTGCCGAAGGGTTGATGATTTATTATCACCGCCAAACCGTTGACCTTTTTAATAAACGGCTATTTGTTGATTTGGATAAAACTACATTTATGAAACGTAAATCGCGTGACCTGCGTTGGGGAAAAGAACCGCAATGGTATATGGAACATATTTGGGACAGCTATTTAAAATATGGAGTTGTACCTGAAATACTAAGCGACGTGTTTCATGTTGACGGACGGCGCAGCATTGATATTTACCCGATAATTAAGTTTTTAGAAGATTAGCACTTGTAAACTTTGTTAAACACAACAAACAATCATCAAAATAATTTACTTTTGTTATCCCTAAAAACAAAACCAAATGAAAAAGCAGGTAACCATTAAAGATATTGCCCAGCAGCTTGGCTTTTCTGTTTCTACAGTGTCGCGTGCCCTGAAAGACCATCCCGACATTAGCATTAAAACCCGCGAAGCTGTTAAGCAACTAGCCGCATTGCTCGGATACCGACCCAATCGTATTGCATTAAACCTGAAAAACAGCAAAACCAATACCATCGGACTAATTATTCCGGAGGTTGAACACTATTTCTTTTCATCAATTATAAATGGTATTGAGGAAGTTGCGTACGAAAACAACTACTATGTAATGGTGTTTCAATCCAACGAATCGTACATGCGTGAAGTTTTAAACCTGCAAGCGCTCACCACAAACCGCGTTGATGGCGTTCTTGCTTCATTTTCAAAAGAAACCCGTAACTTTTCACACTTTTCGCAGGTAATTGACTACGAAATACCATTGGTTTTTTTCGACAGGGTTGTTAACGATATGCATGCCGATACCGTTGTTTCGGATGATTTCCACGGAGCTTACATTGCCGTTGAACACCTTATTAAAAGAGGGTGCAGAAACATTGCGCTGTACTCTTCACCTCGCCATTTACAAATATCGAAGGGCAGGCACGACGGCTACAAAAAAGCACTGGAAGACAATGGCCTTAAATACAATACCGATTTGGTTTATTCGTGCGATACTTATGAGGATGCCGTAAAAATTTCGAGAAGCATTTTAAAAAAACAAAACCGGCCTGATGGTGTTTTTGCCGTTAACGACATGACAGCCATTGGCGTTTTAAAAGTAGCCAAGGAGTTGGGTATTCAAATTCCGGAAGAGATAAAAATTGCAGGATTTGAAAACAGCAGAAGCTCAAAAGTTGTTGACCCGGAACTAACAACGGTTGACCAGTTCGGCTTCGACCTCGGTAAAAAAGCAGCCACCATCCTGCTTAAACGCATTACCGAACAGGACTTTACCTATAAACCCGAAAACATAACCATCAAGCCGAAGCTTATTGTAAGAGGTTCAACCTAACATCAAGTCAACCTCAAAGCGACCATTGAGATTGCTTCCGATAGCTATCGGAAGACGAAGCAGTCTCACAGCCAAAAGATACATAACTTGACTCTAAGTTAATGAATAAAGCAGAAAAGATGAATATACAGCAAACCACAGAGTTCAATATTAAATCCAAAGCCATTTTTATGAAACATATTTTAGTAATTGCCACCATTGTCCTGTTTGTAACAGCATGTGGCAACCAACCCAAAAAGAAAAACACCAATCAGGCCAACAAAGAAACAACAGCAGCCGTTAAAAAAGCAAACGACAAAAATTTAAAACCCGGCGACAAATATGTTGAGAGCTATGCCAACGGCCAGCCAAGGATTGTAAAAAAGATGGAACGCTCAGGCAACAAACTGGTTCCTGTTTATCAAACCGAGTATTTTGAAAACGGCCAGATAAGCAAAGAGGGACCTTATAAAAACGGAAGACGCAACGGCCTGTGGAAAACCTATTACAAAACCGGCGAGCTGTGGAGCAAGATATATTTTAAAAACGGCCTGTCTGACAGCATTACCACAGCCTATTATCCCAATGGGAAAATCCGTTATGAAGGTTTTTATAAAAAAGGTCAAAAATCGGGAACATGGAAACTTTATAAGGAAGACGGAAGCATAAAGGAGTTGAAACACTACGTAATAAAGTAAATAATGCGCCGGAACATCACCCTGCCTCTAAAAGGATAATTCCTATTTTGATGTGATAGCGATTTTGTTAAGCTAAAAAAACTTTACCTGTTTTTTTCAACAACTCTTTACCAAAGTCCCGAAGGGATGCCATTTGAATAGCACCG
>JALVAQ010000322.1 GCA_027011095.1 Bacteroidales bacterium | reverse complement strand
GGCCATGTTAGTTTCGGCCCCGGCGAAAGCCTGTCGGTGTTGAGCCAGGATCACTTTGCCTTTGACGAGTTTACCGTACTTGACACCGTTTTACAAGGCCACAAAGAGCTATGGGATATCATGCAGGAAAAGGATGCTCTTTATTCAAAAGCTGATTTTACCGATAAGGATGGCCTGCGTACGGCCGAGCTGGAAACCCGTTTTGCAGAAATGAACGGTTGGAATGCCGAAAGCGATGCCGCCAACCTGCTGAGCAACCTGGGAATTAAAGAGGAGTTTCATTACACCTTGATGAAAGAGATGAGTGGAAAACAAAAAGTGAGGGTGCTGCTGGCACAGGCTCTTTTTGGAAACCCCGACAATCTTTTGCTTGATGAACCCACCAACGACCTTGACCTGGAAACGGTGGTATGGCTCGAAAATTATCTCGCAAACTACGAAAACACGGTATTGGTTGTTTCGCACGACAGGCACTTTTTAAATGCAGTAAGTACCCATACCGTGGACATCGACTACGGCAAAGCCACCCTGTTTGCCGGCAACTACAGTTTTTGGTATCAAAGCAGCCAACTTGCCCTGAGACAGCAGTCGAAGCAAAACAAAAAGGCAGCCGAAAAACGTAAAGAGCTGCAAGAGTTCATCGCACGCTTTAGTGCCAATGCTTCCAAGTCGAAACAGACAACCAGTCGTAAAAAGATGTTGGAAAAACTCAATGTTGAAGACATCAGGCCTTCCACCAGAAAATATCCCGGAATTATTTTTACACCCGAACGTCCTGCCGGCGATAAAATTCTGGATGTTACAGGGTTGAGTGCTACTGCCGATGATGGCAAGGTACTTTTTAAAGATGTGGAATTTACCACCGACAAAGGTGACAAAATCATCTTTTTGTCAAAAGACCCGCGTGCCATGACTGCCTTTTTTGAAATCATAAGCGGGCAGCGTAAAGCTGACAATGGTGAGTATCTTTGGGGGCAAACCATCACTTATGCTCACCTGCCTGTTGACAACTCCGAATATTTTAACGGCAACCTTACCCTTTTCGACTGGCTGGCACAGTTTTCAACCGATACTACCGAGCTGTATATAAAAGGATACCTTGGAAAGATGCTCTTTACCGGCGAAGAGGCCAACAAAAAAGTAAGTGTACTTTCCGGTGGTGAAAAAATGCGTTGCATGATTGCCAAAATGATGCTTACCAATGCCAACGCATTAATTTTGGATACGCCCACTAACCACCTTGACCTTGAATCTATTCAGGCGTTTAACAATAATCTGGTAAAATATCCGGGTAACGTGTTTATGTCATCGCACGACCACCAGTTTATACAAACCGTTTGTAACCGCGTTATTGAACTAACCCCCAACGGCATTGTTGATAAAATAATGAGCTACGACGATTATATTTCCGATGAAAAACTAAAAGAGCAGCGCGAGAAGATGTACAGGCAGAGTGTGTAATGTTTTTTATTAATCGTTGTCGCCTTCTTCGTCATTCTCATTGTCACCCTCTTCATCATTCTCCTTTTTCGATTCTTTTTTAAGAACTTTACCATTACCATCCATTACCACTTCCATGTCGTGCTCGTCGTTTTCAATTTTCATTTCAAAAACTTTTCCTTCGGGCGTTTCCGAGACTTCAGCTTTTTCAAGGTCGTATCCTTTGAATTCACTTTCCAACGTTGATTTAACGGTAGCAGGAAGTTCGGCGCTTTTTACTCTGTATTCGGTCTCTTTCCAGGTACCATCAGTGGCGAAGTTGGCTGAATACGCTCTGCCGTTCATTTTAAATTCGGCTTCCCACTCATGGGCATTTTCTTTGTCCCAACTTACTTTTTTTGCATTGGGAAATTTTTGAGAAAAGGCCGTTTTTACGTTTGCAGGTACATGCTCTTTTTGTCCGCAGGCAGTAAATGCCATGGTGCTGATAAACACCATTAAAATCATTAATTTTTTCATTGCTATAAAATTTTAGGTTTACAATAATGCTACAAGTATAAAACCGGATTCTAAAGTAATTTTGAAGAGAAGGGTTCCGGATGAAAAAATTCCTCAGTACGCTCGTT
>JALVAQ010000321.1 GCA_027011095.1 Bacteroidales bacterium | reverse complement strand
GATTACCATACCATTGAATAGATTTAATAATTTCTAAAACAGCTTCAGGATGAAATTTCAGCATAGTAATTATTTCAAAAATTCCTGAACAATTTTCCAGTCAATAGTATCAACCTTTCCTTGTATGAGTTCATCAAACCTGTTGTCCAGAAGTTGCTTTTCAGATTCAGTGAAAGCGATTACCTCTTCATCGTTATCAATTTTCACAAAACTAAGTCTTTTTAATAGATTAATTAATGATGCATACTTCGAGTCTTCCACCTGAATTGTTAGTGTTTTCATGGCTAAAATTATTTACTTTTTACAAAATACAAAAAAATGTACGGGTTAATTTCTTACAACTAGTAACTAATAAATGGAATGAGCAAAAAAAATTATCTCTCACGGTTAGCAACCACATCTCTCTCACGGTTTGCAACCACATCTCTTTCACGGTTTGTAACCGTGAGAATTACCCCCTTACCTTTTTAACCTCATAGCAGAGATTGCAACCTTATAAATGTTTACATTTGTGCCCCGAAATACAATATTTTCAGGGTTAATAAGTTATCAGGATAGCTGAAATGCTGTTTTTGCTAAAGAATTAAAACATGGGTTTTTTTTATTTCTTGAAAAAAAGAAAATTTTATAAACATTTGCTTATTGCCATCGTTTTAACCATGGTGTTGCTGTGGGTTTCCTTAAAGTTGTTAGGCATTTATACACGTCACGGTGAGGTTTACCTCGTACCCGATTTTACCGGTAAAACGTTGGAGCAGTTAAAGCAGGAAGGATTTGATAAGTACTTTGACTTTCAGGTTATTGATTCGGTTTATGATGATACCCGGCCCAAAGGCTCCGTTTTTATGCAAAATCCCGAAGCCGGTTCCAAGGTAAAGCAGGGGCGTCATCTTTTTTTGACAGTGGTTGCCAGTTTGCCCGAAAAGGTGATGATGCCTAACCTTAAAAATCTCTCGTTGCGCCAGGCAATGGTTTCGTTGGATTTAAGCGGATTGAAGGTGGGCCATCTGGAGTATGTTGACTATTTTGCCCGCAATGCTGTTATCGACCAGCTTGTTAATGAAGAGCCTGTGGAGCCTGGAACGGAACTTAACAGAGGTACACGGGTTGATTTAGTGCTGGGAAAAGGGGAGATGAAAGTTTTTATCCCCATGCCTTTTATTATAGGAAAAAGTCCCAAGGAAGCCATGCGTCAACTGCATTACGCATCGTTAAATATTGGTAACGAGGTTTATATGGACGACGATATCATGAATGCCAAAGTGTATCGGACGGAGCCTCCCTTTGCAAAAGATGAAAAATTGGACTTGGGTACCGCTATTGATGTTTGGTATCGTTCCGATAAAACCTTCGATTTTGAAAACTATATACATGAAGTCCTCGGCGACACCATTTCGCAGGATTCATTGACAGCGACGAAAAATCCCATTTAGAAATGAAGTTTAAATATTTTTTTATAACACTGCTATTGCTTATTGCCGGAGTACTCAAGGCTCAGGAATACCTCACGGGAATACAAATTAACGAAGAGGTAGCTCATAAGGCTAAATTGATGCGGGCAGAATCAGAGCAAAACAAAAAAAGCAATACTGCTAACACGACAGCCATTGTATTGCCGTTTTTCGATGATTTTTCGGTTTCCAATGTTTATCCCGATCAGCAAAAGTGGGAAGATAATTATGTGTATGTTAACCAGCATTTTGCAAAAAGTCCTCCCAATGTGGGAGTGGCTACATTTGATGCTTTGGATGCGCAGGGTAAGGTTTACGAAGATGCCAACTGGATTGATTTTATTGCCGACTATCTGACCTCTGCACCCATAAGGCTCGATTCGCTGTTTTCACCCATTGCACGCAAACTTACCCCTGCCGATTCGGTTTACCTGAGTTTTTATTACCAGCCGCAGGGACGCGGAAACGACCCTGAACCATGGGACACCCTGTTGTTGCAGTTGGCTTACCGTACCGGTGATACCGTTTTTTCGCACATGGATTCGTTGGATGTGTTGGTTAACGGGCTTTATGTGATGAATGAAAATGATACCGTTTTTCCGGGCGATACCCTGTGGGCACCTCCGGGATATAACCCCAACGTATTTACCATAACTTATACACGACTGGTTTGGAACGACTGGGTTACCGTGGCTGTTGATTCGGTAATGAAACCTGAAATAAACTGGCAAACGGTTTGGGAAGCGGAAGGCTCTCACCTGTCGGACTTTGAACAATTGCACGGAAAAAGTTTTTTGCAGGTAATGTTGCCAGTTACCGATCCTAAATATTTTTATAGCGAATTTCAGTTTAGGTTTTTAAATTATGCCAGCATCGCCAACCAAAATATTCCATCGTGGCGAAGCAACATGGATCAGTGGAATGTGGATTTTGTTTATTTGAATTACAACCGGTCAGCAGCTGATACCACTTATCGTAAATTGTCGTTTTCCGAACGAGCACCCTCATTTTTAAAACATTACCAGTCGATGCCATACAGGCAGTACAGGGCGGATATTAGCAATTCGCAGGCCAGAAGTGTTGAAATGTATATTACCAATCTCGATAAGGTTGAGCATAACACAAAATACAGTTACAAAGCGGTGCAGGTAAACGGCAGCCATAGTTTTTCGTACGATGGTGGAAGTTGTAACCTGCTGCCCTATTACGAAGGTGGCTATCAAAATTGCGACCACTGCAAGCCCCATGCCTGTCCCGATGTTACCAGCTATTTTGCTTTGGAATATGGTGTTGATACCATGTCGTACTGGATAACCCATTACATAAGCGATTCGTCCAACAATAACTCGATAGTTGATTCCATTAAGTTTCATCAGGGTTTTTACAACTATTTTGCTTACGATGACGGAACGCCCGAAATGGGGTATGGCCTTGAGCCTGCCGGTGCTAACCTTGCCTATCAGTTTACGGTAAATGTGCCCGATACTTTGCAAGGAGTTCAGATTTATTTTAACCGAACCAAGGACAATACCAACGAGTTTTACTTTAATTTTAAAGTTTGGCGCGACAATAACGGAAAGCCGGGGCAGGAAATTTATTCGCAGGAGAATATGAAAGTACAATGGTCAGACGGATGGCCCTATCAGTTTTTTTATTACAAGTTGGATACGCCGTTGGTGGTAACCGGTACCTTTTATGTGGGATGGGAACAATATCAGGGTGGAAGCCTTAATGTGGGATTCGATTCAAATAACGATGAAAACGAAAAGATTTTTTATACCATCGATGATGTTTGGTATCAAAGTATTTTTGATGGTGCTTTGCTAATCCGTCCGGTGGTAGGTGCTGCGGGCTTTTTGAGTACTGCCGAATATAAAAGTAATACTGCCGAGCAAATTTCGGTTTACCCCAACCCGGCAGCAAGCTCTTTCAGATTTGACCAGTCATTGCTTTCGTCAAATCCGGGCGACAAATTAATAATTTATAATCTGATGGGCATGGCTGTAAAAGAACAGAATTTACAAACCGGCCTGGTGCATATTG
Organism: Bacteroidales bacterium; assembly: GCA_027011095.1. Classification (GTDB taxonomy): domain Bacteria; phylum Bacteroidota; class Bacteroidia; order Bacteroidales; family F082; genus B16-G9. Next base: position 3,176 of record JALVAQ010000321.1, on the reverse strand, counting down.
ATGACCTTCCGAAGGGCCTTTACATTGTAAAAGTGCGCAGCAGAGGAAGAAATTATGTTGCCAAATTGATAATCCAACATTAATATGACCGACGAAAAAGCTGAAATACAGGAAGAACCCATAGAGTTATACGAGCATCACAGGGTTGAAGTTGACCCCGGCCAGGAGTCTGTCAGGGTTGATAAGTTTCTGTTTAACAAAATTCAAAATGCTTCGCGCAACAAAATTCAGCAGGCTGCCAAAGCAGGCAATATTTTGGTAAACGAAAAGGCAGTTAAATCAAATTATAAGGTAAAACCCGGCGATGTAATTTCGGTGGTGATGAGCTATCCCCCTCGTGAAGTTGATATTAACCCCGAAGAGATTCCCCTCACCATTGTTTACGAAGATGACGATGTTATTATCGTAAACAAACAAGCCGGATTGGTGGTGCATCCCGGACACGGAAACTATACCGGTACTTTGTTAAACGGCCTTGCTTTTTATTTTGAACAGTCGGGGCAAAAGGTCAAGGTGGAAAACGGTTTTGGCTACCTTGTTCATCGTATCGATAAGGATACTTCGGGGCTGTTACTGATTGCAAAAAACGAAATGGCACAAACCAAACTGGCTAAACAATTTTTCGACCATACCATTGAGCGCTCGTATGTTGCGCTGGTGTGGGGCGATGTGGAAAAGGACGAAGGAACCATTAGCGGACACATCGGGCGCAGCCTTAAAGACCGCAGGGTTATGACTGTTTTTCCTGATGGTGAGTATGGCAAGGAGGCTGTTTCGCATTACAGGGTTTTACAGCGTTTTGGCTATTTAACCATGGTTGAGTGTAAACTTGAAACCGGCCGAACCCATCAAATAAGGGCACACTTTAAATACATTGGCCATCCTTTGTTTAATGATGCTCGTTATGGTGGCAATCAGATATTAAAGGGAACCACCTTTACCAAATACAAGCAGTTTGTGCTTAACAGCTTTAAGCTTTTACCCCGGCAGGCACTACATGCCCGGTCGTTGGGATTTGTGCATCCTTCCACCGGTAAAAATGTATTCTTCGATTCGGAATTACCTGATGATATGGCTGCTGCCATTGATAAATGGGAAAAATATACTTCCAACCGTTTACGGGAAGATGAGTATTGAGCTGACTAATTATTTTTTATGATACGAAGGGCTTTGGGTTAGACAATCTTATTATTGGCCCATAAAAAAAGGCTTCCCAATAATTTGGAAAGCCTTTTTTTTTAATCATCAAACAATTATTTCATATCGCTGAAATAGCGCATAAACTGCATACGTTCAAAAACGTTGTTGTTGTCGTTGGCATCGTGGGCTAATTTACCACGAAACTGGTCAACATAGCGGAAACCTTTTTTATCCATCCAGCTGTGCATATCGTTAAGCATGGTGGAAAGATAACCTACGCCGTTTTTGTAAAGGGTTGATGAAACCTGAACGGTTGTAACACCAGCCAGTAACATTTTAATGACTGAAGCGCCATCGTGGATACCGGTGGTAGCCGATAGGTCGGCATTCAATTTGTTGGCCATGATACCTACCCAACGCAAAACGTTAAACATTTCGTTGGGATGGCTGAAAATTTCAGCATGGGTGGTTTTCATGTTATCAATGTCGATGTCGGGAGCCGAGAAACGGTTAAACAAAACCAGTCCGTTGGCACCCTCTTTTTCGAGGTTCAGCAACACTTTGCCGAGGTTTGAAAAATAGGGGCTGAGTTTAACAGCTACCGGAATGGTAACGGCATCTTTCACCTTTTTCAAAATTTTGTAGTAAACCGCTTCGTTGTCGGTGCACTCTTTGTCGGTGTCAAAGGGCATCACAAAAATGTTCAGCTCAATGGCGTCGGCACCGGCAGTTTCAATTTGTTTGGCAAAGCTGGTCCACTCCAAAGGAGTTACAGCATTGATGCTTGCAATAACCGGAATGGAAACTTTACTTTTAACTTCGTGGATAAGGCTGATGTAATTGCTCAGCTCTTTTTCCTTTACATGCACATCGATGTAATCCATTGTTTCGGAATACTCATCGTATGAAAAACCATCGGCCTGCATTTTTCTGATGTTGTGGTCAGCTTCCAGATGTATTTGCTCTTCAAAAATTGATTTAAGAACAACAGCACCGGCACCGTTTTTGTCGAGTTCAACAATCTCTTTTACCGTGCTGGTAAGACCTGAACTGGCCACAATGATAGGATTTCGTAAGTCTAAGCCTAGATATTTTGTGCTAAGATCTGCCATGATATTTTTAATTTATTGTTTTTCAAAAATAATGATAAAAAGGTGCCGAACGCTGTCCGGCACTTTTTAAAGTATTAATTTGCTTTTATTTTTTCCTGAATATATTGGTGAATACCAACGGCAGCTTTACGACCGTCGCCCATAGCGAGGATAACGGTAGCACCGCCACGAACGATATCGCCACCGGCGAAAATATCAGGAATGGAGCTTTGCATGGACTCTTTGTCAACAACGATGGTTCCCCAGTCGGTCATTTTCAAATCTTTTAAGCTGGAAGGTACAATGGGGTTTGGTGAAACACCAACGGCAACCACTACCAAATCAACATCAATGTCAAATTCGGAACCTTCTATTGGAATAGGACGGCGGCGGCCTGAAGCATCGGGTTCGCCCAGCTCCATCTTCTGAACACGCATTTTGTTAACGCGGCCGTTTTCGTCGGCAAAGTATTCAATGGGGTTGTGCAGGTTCATAAATTCAATCTCTTCTTCCTGAGCATGATGAACTTCTTCAACACGGGCAGGCATCTCTTCGATGGAACGACGATAGATAATCATCGAACGTTTGGCTCCTAAACGCTTGGAAGTACGAACCGAGTCCATGGCTGTGTTACCACCACCAACAACTGCTACATTTTTGCCTTCAAGAACTGGTGTGTCGTAATCATCGTGGGCGGCTTTCATCAAATTAATACGGGTAAGGTATTCGTTTGACGAAAAGATGCCATTGTAATTTTCACCGGGAATATTCATAAATTTAGGCAGCCCGGCGCCACTTCCCACAAAGAAAGCCTGGAAACCCTGTGCTCTTAAGTCTTCAAAAGAGGCAGTTTTTCCTACAATAAAGTCGGTACGGAACTTAACACCCATTTTGCGCATGTTTTCAATTTCAACATCCACAATATCGTTGGGAAGGCGGAACTCG
>JALVAQ010000320.1 GCA_027011095.1 Bacteroidales bacterium | reverse complement strand
CTAATTTCGGATATAAAAAGGAGCATTAATAAAGGGGTTTTTAGAGTTTTGAAGGCTTTGTGTCTGGAGTTGCTGGTTAACGAAGTCGTTAAAACTAATTCCCATGCCTTTAACGTAAAGGTGAGCACGCACATTGTTAAGTAGATCTCCTGTAGTGATTCTTTTTTCAGGTCTCTTTTTATACCATTTGGGTCTTGGAATAGTTATGTTATTTGCTTTTTGATAAGCCCTATAGCTTGCAATATGCAGCATGGCATAAGCAGCGGCAATAAATGCAGGAAATGTTTCTGAAGAATTTTGGTTTCTTACTTGAGCCTGCCCACAACCAAGCATTGTTTTTTCTTCTCTAAAGTCAACTTCTATTTCCCAACGCCACAAGTATGCTTGTAATAAAGTTTGGATATCCAACTCCGTATCTGTGCAAATTAAATAAGCAGGTTTACGGTATAATATTTTAGAACCTTTTGTTAATCTATACCCAAGAGGTCTTATAATAACTAACTTAAGATTGTGCTCTTTTCCTGCCGATTTCCAACGCAGATTGTTAACAACTTTAACATTGAAATTATGTATCTTTCCTGCTGCCCATGCTTTTACTTCTTGCCATTTGTAATCATCAGATTGCCTGATTTGTTCCGGTGTTGGCAATTGTTCTCCATAAACACGTTTTCGTCCTGTTCTTGGTTGGTCATCTGGAATTTTGAACAGTTTTGTGTCTTTTCTTATCCGACCGATTAATGTCACCCTTTGTGGTAGATTTTTCAATACTTCGCTATTTGAATAGCTACCATCCACACTAATTATTAACTGCTTTTCCTGAGCTCCGTTATCGTCCAAATCTTTTCTGAACAGTTTTATTCTTTCACTTCCTTGCTTACTTAATCTTAATTTTTTCTTTTGCTCTTTGTATTGATTGATTTCTTCATCGGTGGCTTTTCTTTTTGGCTTCGCCACTGTTGGACAATGGTGAAAGTCAACAGGAATAGCTCTGGATTGTCCTATTTCTCCATTCTTAGGTAAGGCCATCGAAACTTGAATAAACCGTTGCCCCCAAATAAAATTAGTATGGAAAGGCGGACCCAAAGGGTCTCTTCTCCAAGAAGTTCCAGGTATACTTTTTCCTGTCTTTTTTATTATGGTATCATCCATATGGGCTATAATATGTTTAGAATCTTCTGTTTCCTTCAATACGTTAGTCTGAATGACTTTCATCATGGCTGAAATATCTATTTGACGCCTGCTGAAAATTCTATAGACCGAAGACCAATCTTTAAATTGGTTTCCCGTAGCAGAGATTATGCCTGTTACGGTATGCCGCCCCATGCAATTAAATGTACCAAACAAAAGTTCCTTTCCTCTTTTCCAGGAATTATGATTGGAAAAGGCACCATAACATTCGTTAATGAGAGCGTCTAACTCATCAACTATATTTCGTTGTTGAGTTTTTTTTTACTTTCAGGCGTTTTAGATTGCGCTCTTTTTAATGTCATTTTGTATTTATCCTCAACTACCCATTCGACAACTTCTCCCTTTTCGAATTCCATGGCCTGCGCAACAGCTGAGGGTAAATTGACATACCATTGTTCGCTTGCCTTTCGTTTTATTAACTGAATCTTTGTTGAAAATCCCATAATATATAAATTTTTATTACACTAGTCATATAACTAGATACAAAAGTAAATAAAAAAATCAAACCAACAATATTTGATTTGATTTTTTTATCTAGTTAAATCCAAACTCAAGAACTCGATTCACAGTTTGTAAACTGTGAACCGAGTTTAATTAATTCAACTAAAAATACCAATCTTTTTACCTGTTTTATAAATCTTTTCGATGGTATATTCTATTTGATTTTTTGTGAGCGTTGACATAAGCGAAAAACGCAACAAAGAGTGCTCAGGCGGAACAGCCGGCGAAATAACCGGGTTAACAAATATTCCCTCATCCAACAACATCTTTGTTAAAACAAAAGTCTTTTCATTATCACGCACATAAATGGGAATAATGGGTGTTTCCGATTTACCGATATCTATGCCGTAATGGTTAAAAAGTTTAATTGAAAGATCGGTATTTTCCCACAAATGGTCAACAATTTCGGGTGACTCCTGAATTACATCAAGTGCTGCAATTACCGATGCTGTTGCTGCCGGCGGCAGGCTGGCACTAAAAATAAAACTACGTGCCGTATGGCGTAAAAAATCAATAAGCTCATTTGAACCTGCTATAAAACCTCCCACAGTAGCAAGCGCTTTACTAAAAGTACCGGTAATCATTTCAACATCGTCGGTGGCGTTAAAGTGATTAACGGTTCCTCTGCCGTTTTTTCCCAAAACTCCCAGTCCGTGGGCATCATCCACCATAATGGAAGCATTGTACTTTTTAGCCAATTCTATAATTTTATCAAGCTTGGCAATATCGCCTTCCATGCTGAATATCCCATCCATAATAATCAGCTTAAGCGCATAATCGGTTTGCTTGGTAAGTACTTTTTCCAACGATTCCATGTCGTTGTGCTTATATTTATACACCTTACCAAAAGCCAATCGTGTTCCGTCAATTAATGAAGCATGATCCTGTTCATCAATAATAATACAATCTTTTCTGCCTATAACACCGCCAATGGCACCCAAATTAGTTTGAAAACCGGTAGAAAAAGTTATGGAGTCTTCTTTTCCCACAAAATCTGCCAATTTCTTTTCCAATTCCAGGTGTATGTCCAAAGTACCGTTTAAAAAACGAGAGCCGGCCGTTCCCGAACCATACTTGTTCAATGCTGCAATGGCAGCCTCTTTTATTTTTGGGTGACTGGTTAAGCCAAGATAGTTGTTCGACCCGAACATTAAAACCTTTTTTCCGTTTATAACAACCTCTTTATCCTGTCCCGACTGGAGTACTCTGAAATAGGGATATAACCCTAAATCTTTTACCCGCTGAGGTTCAGTAAACTTAACCGCCCTTTGTTGAAGTTCTGACATTTTATTAGTTGTATTTATTTACATTTTAATATCAAGTGAAAACACATACTGTAAGAACACCAAAAGTAGGAATATTTTTGATTGTATTAAGAAAACATTAAATTTGGCACTTGTTAATTAATATAAAAATCATGGTTACAGTTAAAAAAGTTGAGGGTAAAAAGGCACTAAATCAGTTTATTGATTTCCCTTTCAGGCATTATAAAAATGACGAAAAATATGTTCCGGAGTTGCGGATTATGACCAAAGAAACCCTGGATAAGAAGAAAAACCCCTTTTTTAAACATGGCGAAGCGGATTATTTTCTGGCTTTTAACGAACATAATGAAGTGGTGGGACGAATTGCTGCCGTAACCAATCAGGCTTATGTTGACCATTGGAAAGAAAACTGGGGGTTTTTCGGGTTTTTTGAAGCAATAGAAAGTAAAGAAGTAACCAAAGCGCTTTTAGATACTGTCGTTGCCTGGCTTAAAGAAAAGGGTGTTGAAGGCATGTACGGCCCCATGAATCCTTCTACCAACGACCCGTGCGGCATGCTGATTGAAGGTTTTGACACCCCTCCTTTTGTAATGATGACGCATAACAAAGAATACTACGATAAATTACTTTTGGATTACGGCCTCGAAAAACGTATGGACTTGCTTGCCTGGTATTTACGGGAAACCAAAATACCGGAAAGGATGCTTACCCTGAGTGCCAAAATTGAAGAACGGCTAAAATCGCAGGGGATTATCATTCGCGAAGTTGATTTTAAAAATATGAAGGATGAGATTCCTAAAATCAGGCACATCTATAACGAAGCCTGGAAAGACAACTGGGGTTTTATTCCCATGACCGAAGACGAGTTTATGGCGCTTGCCAAGGAACTAAAAATGATTACCACTCCCGATTTGGTTTTAATGGTTGAAGACCATGGTAAACCGGTTGCTTTTTCGGCTACCATCCCAAATATTAACGAGATATTTATTAAAATACGAAACGGTAAGCTTTTTCCCTTTAACTTTTTAAAACTTATTAATTTTAAGAAAAAAGTAAAAAGTGTAAGGGTACTTACTTTAGGAATTCTCGAAAATTATCGCAAAACCGGTATTGATGCCTGTATGTATGCCAAAACTTTCCACAACGGTACCAAACGGGGCTATCACATGGGCGAGGCAAGCTGGATACTGGAAAACAACACCATGATGAACCGCGCATTAATTAACATTAATGCCGAGTTGTATAAAAAATACCGAATCTATCAGTATAAATTTTAAACGACTACTTTTTTGGATTGTACGCTCTGGTAGAATATAACAACGCCTCTACCTGACGCAACAGGTTACGCTTGTCTTTGTTGGGCTTATACACGTATCCAAATAAAGTGGTAAGCTCTTTGGTTACCGGGTTTATAAAGGTATAAGCAACATAGGGGCCTGCCATAAAATCGTGTTCAACCCGCCACATTCCACGCGTTTCTACCGTGTAGGGAACAAAAAAGTCAGTAACAGGTTTGCTTTCCGGAGTTACATAGGTAGTGTCGAGCGACATGTAAGAGCCATCCGTAGGCCCCGGAATATAATTCTTCATAAACAGCATAACACGCGAAGCGATACTGGCATTGGTAAACTGAATGGTGTCCTTGTAAGGCACCGATATGGCTATTATTCCAAGATTATATTTGTTGGCATCGCGCTTAAGCCACATAAAACCGGCATCACTTTTAGCCACATAAAACCCCTCTGGAAATACTGTTTTAAGCTTAAATTTATCAGCAAATTTTTGCATCACATCAATATCTGAGGCGGCATTAAACACGTTCATAATACGCTCGCGTTCAACCTTGTTTAACCCCATAATTATCTGGGTGCTGTAGGCTGCAAAGGCAGTATCAAAAGCTTTGTTTGATGGAGCCGAGAGTTTAAATATTACTTGCGGTTTTGCCCATTTGTTTTCAAACCTGGTAAGCTTAACATGCTTATATTTTTTATTGACATCGACAAAAATAAGGCTGTGGTGCTTTTGAAAAAGCTCGCTCAACGACGACTGCTTAATATGTGCCAGTTTAAAAAGCGATTCCTGCTGGGGTAACCCATACTGGTCGGCTTCAAGATATTTTTTAAGTGTTTTCCCAACCTCTCCTGTCCATTGGCTTTCATCCTGAACAACCACCAACACTTCCGAAGTGTTTCCTATGGAGCGAGGCATCCGCAATTTTGAATTGTTATTGTTGCATGAGCTAAACAAAAAAACAAATGCTAAAAGCGAAACTACTCGAACTTTTTTTAATGTAATCATGGCATAAAGATATTAAAAATGCAATTCCAAAGTAAGCTGCAAAAATGTTGCCATTAACTAATAACCGCGATTTTAATTTTCTGTCCCGGTTTTAAGCGATGCGTATTGGTGATTCGGTTAAGGCGTTTTATTTGCTCAACGGTTACCCCGTCGTACTCTTTGGCAATATCCCACAAAGTATCGCCCTTTTGAACCACATGGTACATATATTTTCCGCTTTTTACGGTCGCACTGTCTTTGCTGTCGGGTTTGTAAACATACAACCGCTGACCTGGATGGATGGTGTTGCTACGCAAGCCGTTCCATTCTTTTAAATCAATTACCGAGCAGTGGTATTTTTTAGCAATTAATCCCAGATTTTCGCCGTTTTTAACGTAATGATACGACTTGTTTTTCGATCGTTTTACCGGTACTTTATGTGAATGCGAGCCTGACTTACCGGCATACCCGAACAATACCAGTTTTTGGCCGGGATAAATGGTGTTGTGCCTTAAATGGTTCCACCTTTTAATCTGACTAACATATACATGATATTTTTTGGCAATAAGCCCCAGGCTTTCGCCACTACGCACAATATGAATATTACGGTTTCCGGCTTTTTTAACTTCTGCCATCAGCTTATCATGTTCCAGTCCCTTAACGGTTTTATACATGTAAAGCGAATCTTCGTTATTGATAAAATCAGCCGTGTAGCGCCGGGGTAAACGCAATACATATTGCTTGCCATTTACAGCCGGAATAATGTTTTTTTTGTATTGAGGATTTAAAAATTTGATTTGCTCCATAGGAATATGCAACATTTCGTTTAGCTGGTCAAAAGCCAACACATCCGTTACATGAACGGTATCAATGTCAAAGAAAAACATATTGGGACGCATGGGATACAGGTTATGCTCGGCAGGATAGTTCATAATGTAGGTAACGGCAATAAAAGCGGGAACATAACCGCGGGTTTCACGGGGTAAAAAGGGCCATACTGCCCAATAGTTTTTAACACCGCCGGCACGGCGAAGCGCCCTGTTTACATTGCCGGCACCCGAATTGTATGCTGCCATTGCCAACGACCAGTCACCATAAATATCGTACAAATCCTGTAAATGTTCGCAGGCGGCAACAGTTGATTTATACGGGTCATACCTGTCGTCAACCATCGAGGTAACTTTAAGTCCGTAAACCTTGCCTGTACCGTACATAAACTGCCACAACCCTTTGGCTCCTTTGTTGGAACCCGCCCGTGGGTTTAACGCCGATTCAACCACGGCAAGATACTTTAGCTCCAGAGGCATGTCGTACCGGTCAAGAATTTCTTCAATCATGGGAAAGTATATTTCCGACAACCCCAATACTTTTTCGGTAAGCAACCGGCGCCTGTTGGCATAAAGATTTATAAACGCTTTTACCTCCTTATTATAAGTAAGTTCGATTGGTGTTTGAGCATTTAAAACAGCAAGCCTCTGTTTAATAATCGAATCGGGAACAACGGGAGCGGCATCCGGTTTGGTACCCGGTTTTTGAAAACGAGTACTGTCAAGCGTAAAATATTTTTTGCTGTATATTTTTATAAAAGCCAAACTGTCGAGTGCTTTCACAACAGGAGAATCCTTAACAAGAAATTTTCCGGATGATGCTGTAGGGCCGGTAGTATCGTGCTTTTGCTGGGCCTTGGCTACAATTGCCAAAAAAAAGAAAAAAACAGGTAATATGATGTTGAAAATACGATGCATATTGATAAATTTTTTGCAAAAATACAATATTCAACCCGCTAAAAGGTAATGGAGCTAAATAATAATAAACGAAAAAAAGTTAAAAACTCTTAAGCTGTTGGCGTTATTTGGAATAACCTTTTTTAACCTGATTAATTCACTAATTTGTCTGAATACTCATTTATCTCCGCCCTAAAGGACGGGGATAAATGTTGCAGAAAAATTCGGCTTTAGCCAATAATTTTTTATGATTAATGGCTAAAGCCCTCGGAATATTGATTTTGTAGTCCCCGCCCTAAAGGATGGGGAAAAAAATGACAGCTAATGAATTATCCAGGTTAAAGTCTTTTATTTGAACTATTTTACACTCATTATCATTAAGTTAACTTTAAACAAGTTCAATGTTTAGATGAATGCTTAGTGTAAATATCCCATTTATCTTTCGGGCGTAAATCTTCGTACCAGTTAAAACCCTTTAGCTTTTTCCCCTCAGAAGGAAACTGCTCAGGAGGATAAGTGGTTTCTTTGGCATCTTCGTTGTAGCTAACCGTTTTTACCTTACCGTTTTGTAGCCGTATTTCCATGGTGCTCGATTCGGCTTTGTTTATGCCAATCAGATAGTCATCATCATCGCGCAGATAAAAAACTGTTTGAGCGTTGCCATCAACGTCAATGCTTTTAAGCTTGTTGCCGGAAAAGTAACCAATCATGTTACGGCCTTTTATCTGATTAAACGAATCGGTAGTATCCTGCATCACAATAAAAGCCGTGTTGTACATTATAAGTGAATCGGGCTGATTATTTACAATGGCAATGTTCATTGAGTCGGCGGTAAGCTGGTTTTTTTCCGACCACAAAACCGGCTCATAGTAAAGCCTGATTGTGGAATCTTCCATGCTGTACGAAAGCGAATCACTTTTTCCCTGCATATCCTCCTTAAAAAACCTCACATTGTAGTAAGCTAAAATCTTTTTTGTTTTTTGGTTTTTATCGAAATAGAGCCATAAAGTATCGGCACTTATATACAACGAATCGCCGGCTTCATCGTACGAAATGGCTGTGGCACTGTCGGTAACGTATGCCATGCCACGCGTTTTCCACATTTCGCCAATGGTTCCGCGTATCAAAACACGCATCGAAGTGTCTAATATTTGTACCCTGCCATAGGCGTGGCCAATGTTTTTTAAATTATCAAACATAATGCTGTCAGCCGATAAAAACTGGTCGTTTTGGTTGATGGTGGGTTTTTTAACCAGTTTCGACAGGTCGTTTTTTGTGTCGTACCACCCGTCTTCACAATAAATAAGCCCTTCCTTCCCTCGAATAACCGTAGGCCCTTTAAAATAGGCAGTTTCATTAACTGTATTGTAAATTAGTGTGTCCGAATAGGTCTCCTGATCGGGATTTACCAAAACCACATCTTTTTTAAAATAAAATACCTTGGTGTCGGTAACGTAATACCCTTCTTTACTTGTCAGAGTGTTGTCGTTATCAACAATTTTACCGTTATCGTAGTAGTAACCGATATTGGTTTTTCTGTCGAAAAGCAGATGATCAGTAGTTAACACGGTTTTTTTATCCACCAGTTTAACATCACCAAAAAGCTCGGCCATTTTTGTACTTCCCGTATAATAAAGGCTGTCGCTAAAAAGGTCGATGGTATCGTTAACAATAATATGAACGTGGTTAAAAGCCTTAAAGTTTTTCGACTTACTGTTTAACAGGGCGCTATCGCAATAAAAAAGGGTATTTTCGTGGCGCAATTTAACATGGCCTGTAAGGCTTTCGATGTTTTTTCCAAGCTTTTTTTCGTCGTACGACTGTAAATCGGCATGCTCAACATACACCTTTGTTTTTTTCTTTTTCTGCTGTGCAGATGCTGAAAAACCGACAAAGAGTAGTAACAGGGGAACCCAATATTTGAAAATATTTTTCAATCGGTAAAAATGTTGTTTCGCTGCAAAAGTAACGAAAATCAGGGTGTAAAAATTATTTGATTTTTCATCGTAAGGCGCAACAATTTTTTGCTACATTTGGGCTTTTTGAAAAATACATGTAACATTTATCTATATGCAGTTTGACCCCAAACGCAATTATGAAGATAGCCTGAAAAAAACCGGTTATGTTCCACGCAAAAGCGCCTCCCGCGAAATTTATGGCAAATATGGATTCATGTCGGGGCTAGAGGTTCATCAACAACTCCTTACCAAAGAAAAGCTGTTTTGCCATTGTCCGGCCGGAATTTACAATAAAAACGATGATTATGACGCCGAGTTAATCCGCCACATGCGTCCCACTTTAAGTGAGTTAGGCGAATACGACGGAACGGCTTTAATGGAATTTAAAACCCGTAAGGAAATTGTTTACCGCATTAACAACGAAAATGCCTGTACCTACGAAGTGGATGATACGCCACCGTTTCCCATCAATCCGGAAGCGCTGGAGATTGCCCTCGAAATATCGTTGTTATCGAAATTAAACATCGTGGGCGAAGTACACATCACCCGGAAGCAATACCTCGACGGCAGCATTCCAACCGGTTTTCAACGTACTGCCATTCTCGGTGTGGAAGGCGAACTTCAGTTGCCCCACAAAAAAATACGGCTTATTCAACTTAGCATTGAAGAGGACTCCTGCCGCGAAATTTCCGACATCGGACACCGGCGGGTGTATAAAACCGACCGTCTTGGCATGCCGCTTATCGAAACGGTTACCTATCCCGATTGCGAAACCCCCGACGAAGTAAAGGAAGCCTGCGATTACATTCGCTTTTTAAACCGCAGCACCGGAAAAGTACGAACCGGCATGGGAGCCGGACGACAGGATGTAAATGTAAGTTGCAAAGGCGGAACACGTGTGGAAATTAAAGGGGTGGCACACACCAAATGGATTCCCGAACTTACCCACAACGAAATGTTTCGTCAGTGGGCTTTGTTGCAGATAAAAGAGATTTTACTTCAAAGGGTAACCAATCCCGAAAGTTGGAAAATAAACAGCGTTGAGGTTGTTTCCGACACCCTTCAAAAACAACAATCCTATTCGGAAACCAACAAGGTAATTGCAGTCAACCTTCCCGGATTTAAAGGGATATTGTCGCATTTTACCCAACCCGGAAAAATGTTTGCCAACGAAATCTCCGACAGGCTAAAGGTTATCGCCTGCCTCGAAAAACCCAACATGCTTCATTCCGAAGAGCTTGAACCGTTAATTGATGAAGCTACCTGGAAAAAAATTAAAAAACAGCTAAAAGCCGAAGCCAACGATGCTCAATTAATTATTTGGGGCGACGAAGCCGACATGCCCACCGCCCTCGAAACCATTGAAGAGCGTTGTAAAATGGCTTTCGATGGTGTTCCGCCTGAAACCCGCAAATCGCTGGAAGACGGCACAACCATTTTTGAAAGGGTACTGCCCGGTGCCGACCGAATGTATCCCGATACCGATTCGGCTCCCATCCCTCTAAAAAACGAGTACATCGACGGGCTGGCAAAAAACCTGCCTGTGGATATTATCGACCGTTACAAGCAGCTTAAAAAATGGAATGTTCCCGAAGATACTTACACTTACATCTTCTCGAAAAACCTGTTCCCGCTTATGGAACAAATTGTTAATGAGTTGCAGGTTTCGCCAAGGTTTTTAGGTAACTTTTTGGGACACCGGCTAAAATTTTCACTGGGACATTATAAACCATCAGGTGAATTTAAATTTTCGCTATTGTATCCTTTATTCAAATTTTTAAGGGACTCGGGGTTGCGTTATGAGCTGGCTTTAAGAATGATACCGGAATTGGTTCAACATCCTAAAATGGAGTTCGAGTCAATATTGAATGCCATCAAATTTAAGCGTTACTCCATGGATGATATTACCGGCAAAATTCCAATTTTAACCGATAAATTTATCGAAGGGAAAGAGGTAATCAGCGAAACGGATTTAATCAACTTTGTAATGGGACAGTTGCGGAATATGGCGCTCGGTAATGTGGACATGGAAGCATTAAGCAACGAAATAACCGGAATAAGATTTTATTAACCCATGAACAATCCACAACAAATTATCGAAACAGAACTGCACAACTACTTTGAGCAGATTAAGCCTTTGTTGTTGGAAAAAACCATGCAGCTGGAACAGGAAAACCTGACCATCGAAAAAAAAGTTTCCATCAACCTTGAGTTCTTTAAAAACGCAATCCTGCTGTTTTTACCCGTACTTAAAAGCTTTATTACAAACCCCATAAAAGCTGCCGCCAAAACAGCTTCCATGGAGGCGAAAATATTTGGTACTTTGGGAATGATTTCCATAGTGCTGCTTATCTTTTTTATAATTGGGTGGTTTACATTGTCGGTGCTGGTGGGAGCCTGGTTTTACGACCACGGCAGCAGCTTGACTGTTTCGGTACTGTACTCGTTAATTTTTCAAATTATCTCATTTTTATTGGCCTCATCGGCAGGCTATCTTTTTCTTTCAAAAAGTGCCATTGTTTCATTTATAGGCCTTTTTAAGCAAAAGAAAAAAACAATTGAACAACAAATTGAAAACAACAAAAACAATGAATAACGATATTTTTCAGGGATATAAAGGTGATGCGTTAAAGCTGTTGCAAAAGTACAAGGTACGCGTTTGGGGAACCGCCACCATTGAAACAACAAGAGGAACTTTTGAAGGGACGGTGTTGCCGCGGGCTGAAAATGATGACGACCAACACATTGTAATTAAAATTATTACCGGATATAACATTGGTATTGATGTTACCACCGTTAAAAGCATGAAAGAAACGGGATACAAAAAAGCCAATTATAAAATTCCCGAAAAAGAATTTCCCATCACGCCGGGGCTTCCGAGAGTTAAACTTTTTGGTACAGGCGGTACCATTGCTTCAAGGCTTGACTACCGCACAGGAGCCGTTATTCCCGCTTTTTCGCCGGGCGAGCTTTACGGCGCCGTACCCGAGTTGGCCGACATCTGCAACCTTGAAACCGAAAAGGTTTTTGCCGTTTTTAGCGAAAATATGGGCGGAAAGCAATATGTTTCGCTTGCCAAAGCCATTGGAAAAGAGATTGAAAAAGGGGTTGACGGTATTGTTATCGGCCACGGTACCGATACACTTCACCACACCGGTGCCGCATTGACTTTTATGTGTCAAAACCTGCCCGTGCCTGTGGTGCTTGTTGGGTCGCAGCGTTCGTCGGACAGGCCCAGCTCCGATGCCGCCCTTAACCTGATGCACGCCATGAAAGCTGCCGGCCATTCCGATATTGCAGAAGTGATGGTTTGTATGTTCGGTCCCACTTCCGACGAATACGGGTTGCTACACAAAGGCACGCGGGTACGCAAAATGCATTCCTCTTACCGTTCTACTTTCCGAACCATTGGCGACACCCCGCTGGCCATGATAAGCCGTAAAGAAATTACACCCATCAAAAAGCACTACAACCATCGCCGCAACGATAAAGAGGTTAAAATCCTCCCCTATTTCAGCGATGAGGTTACCATGCTTTACTATTCTCCCGGCATGAAACCGGATGTACTTGATGCCATGGTGGATGCCGGATACAAAGGAATTATTTTTGTTGGAACCGGCCTCGGACATGTAAACAAAGAGTTGTATCCTGCCATTGAACGTGCCCACGCCAAAGGGGTGCATATGTTTATGACGCTGCAAACCATTTGGGGATATGTGCAAATGTTTGTGTACGACACCGGCCGCGATATGATGGCCAAAGGAATTGTCCCCGCCGGCAATATGTTGCCCGAAGTTGCCTGGGTAAAACTTTCGTGGATTTTAGGCCAGACCAACGACCCCGAAAAGGTTAAAGAGATGATGCTCACTCCTGTAAACGATGAAATTACCCTGCGCGAACCCTATAACGGATATCTTGTTTATCAGGGTGGTGTTCCAGAAGTGGAGGAGTTTATTAAGAATGTGCATAAGTAGTTATTGTTAGGTTGATAACCTTTGCTCACAGTTGCAAACTGTGAGTGAAAAATATTGATCACAGTTGCAAAGTGTGAGCAGAAAGCAGAGTCAGTTTTTGCTCACGGTTACAAACTGTGAGCGAAGAGTAAAGAAAGTTTGCAACTGTAAATGAAGTATATGTTTGTTCTGCTCACAGTTTGCAACTGTGAGCGAAAAAAACAAATATTTCTTTAAAATTTAAAACCGCATCAAAATACTTTTTACCGAACCGGCATACCCGCCTCCAAACAGATTAACATGCACCATTAACGGATAAAGGTTACAAAAGTCCAATCTTTCCTGCCAACCCGGTTCAAGCGGAAACGCCCGGTGGTATGCACTGTAGAACTGTTGGTCAAAACCGCCAAACAGTTGCGACATACCCAAATCCATTTCACGATGGCCGTAGTAAACCGCCGGGTCGATAATTACAGGCTCTCCATTAGCTCCCACCATATAATTTCCACCCCACAAATCACCATGAACAAGCGCGGGAGACTCGTCCGGAAAAAGATTGTCAATTTTATTGTAAAAACGGTCAAAACCAAGCAGTATCGTACGGTCGATTTTACCATCGTTAAACGCCATGGCTACCAGTGGCTCTAAACGCTCTTCTTTAAAAAAACCTGGCCAGCTATTGTGCTGACGGTTACTTTGTTGTAGTGAACCTATATAATTGTTGTAATCAAGCCCAAACAGCTTGTGTGTGTGTTTGTGAAGTGCCGCCAGTTTTTCTCCAAACTGCACCCAAAAGTTTTTTGATTTGGGAGCGGAGTTAATGTAATTAAGGATAAGGAAAGCTTCGTTGTTTTCTTCTCCAAAGCCAACAACTTGCGGAACAGCAATTTCGTTTGTTGCTGCCAAAAGTGCCAATCCCTTTGCCTCTTTTTCAAACATAGCAGGGTAGCGGGAGGCACTATTTATTTTGACAAAAAAGTCACCCTTTGTGGTTTTTACCATTCGGGCATCATTTATTGAACCGCCTCCAACGTAATGATCCGAAAGAATTTTAACATCCTCGTTCAGTTTTTCCGATAGCATTTTTTCCACACCGTTTTTCCAGCTCATGGTAGTGTTAATTTATCTTGTTTCAACAAAGATAATTTCTTTTCCCTATTTTTACACCATGAAAAGTTTTGCAAGCGACAACTGGTCGGGAGTATGTCCCGAAATAATGGAAACGTTGGAAAAGACTAACAATCTGGGCCACATTCCGGCTTACGGTGAGTTGGATGACCCGGTAACGCTGTCAGCAGAAAAGAAATTCCGGGAGATTTTTGGCTCCAATACAAAAGTGTTTTTTGTGTACAACGGAACAGCAGCCAATGTGCTTGGTGTGCAGCATCTGATACGTCCATACGAGGCTATCGTTTCAGCACACACCTCGCACATGAACGAAGATGAGTGCGGTGCTCCCGAAAAAATATCGGGCAGTAAAATTTTAACCATTGAAACGGCTGACGGGAAAATAACCCCCAATGATATCAAGCCCTTTTTACGCAGTATTGGTTTTCAGCATCATTCTCAACCAAAGGTGATTTCCGTTTCGCAGGTTACCGAAATGGGAACCGTTTACACACCCGGCGAGATAGCTGCACTAACCACATTTGCTCACAAAAACAACATGTATCTTCATGTTGACGGTGCCCGTATTGCCAATGCTGCCGTGGCACTTGACATTTCGTTTAAAGAGATGATTACCGATACCGGCGTGGATGTACTGTCGTTTGGCGGCACAAAAAACGGGCTTATGTTTGGTGAGGTGGTGGTGTTTTTAAAATCCGGTTTGGCCAAAGATTTTGAATACAGTCGTAAACAAAGTATGCAACTGCACTCAAAAATGAGATTTATTGCAGCGCAGTTCAACCGGTATCTTAGCGATGATTTATGGAAAAAAAATGCAACACAAGCCAATAACATGGCCGCACTGCTAGCTTCTGAATTAAAACAAATTCCACAAGTAAAACTTACCCAAAAAGTTTTTGCAAATGGTGTTTTTGTTGTTTTGCCTCAACAAATTATTCAACCTTTGCAGCAGCAATACTATTTTCACGTTTGGAATTATACCACCAACGAGGTAAGGTTAATGTGTTCGTGGGATACAACGGAAAAAGATGTTAACGGTTTTATTGATGCTTTAAAGAAGGAGCTTAATAAAATATAAAAATAAAATTCCGGAATTACATGACCAAATTGAGCGTGTCATTAAAAAAGAGTCAAAAAGCTAATAATCTCTTATTGATTAGCAAATCAAAATACTACCCCCGTCAAACAAGGGACCATCGTATAATTCTATAACTTGATAATTAAGTTTGCGTAAATAATTCTTTACCCTTTCACCATCGTTTAAATATTTCAACGAGCCGGATAAAAACACCATATCACGATAAACACCGGCACAACCGCCAAAAAAACCATGCTCAAATCCGGGCAGTAAAACCTGTGACGAATCAACATAAAGAACATCCATATTCTGCTCTATCAATACCTTTTGAATTCCCTTGTCGGAAGTAATAAAACCGTTGTTTTTCAGTGGTAACAAGTTACATCGTGCATAACCCTGCGGAATGGAAACGGGGTTTAAATGGCCATAAGTTTTTTTTAACACAGCATCGGAAACCGAAAATTTATGAATAAAATATTTATCGGTAACCACGGCATTATAGCAAGCTGATTTCGGGTAAACCGAACCAACCGGTGTTGAACCCAAAACATATTCTACCTCAAGTGATTTTAACTTTTGAATGTACTCAGCGGGTGTATTGCGAGCAACAACCCATTTACGGGTACCGGCACAAAAAAAGAGGTCGGGATGGTTTGATACCTGTGGATAGGTAATACCTGAGGTTGAAAACAACACAACATTTCCAAAGTCCGATAGTTTATCAATCGCCTCCTTTGGAAGGTTACCATTAACAATATAATTTACAGCCATCAGAGCCACCGGTTAATTTTATCGATTAACTCCTTCTTATTAATGGGTTTGCTAATGTAATCGTTGCAACCGGCCTCTTCGGTTTTTTCGCGATCACCTTCAAGGGCAAAGGCTGTTTGGGCAATAATAATCACCTCTTTATTAAAAGTGCGAATTTGTTTTGTGGCATCGTATCCACCCATTACCGGCATTTTAACATCCATTAAAATCAAATCGATTTGAGGGTTGTTTTTCACAATTTCAACTGCTTCCTGTCCGTTTTTAGCTCGTAATAATGTTGGGTTGTTCAGTTTTCTAAGTAAAACTTCAAGATAGTTGTACGAAACCTCTTCATCCTCAGCTATTAAAATAGTCAGTTTTTTTGTGTTTTGTTTTACTTGCTCTTTTTTAACCGTTGCATCCGGTTGTTTTGTTTTACCAATATTGTTTCCATAAGGTATTGTAAAATAAAAAACGGTTCCCTTATCGTTTGATTTTAACCAGATTTCACCCCCAAGCATTTCAACATAAGCTTTGGTAATTGATAAGCCAAGGCCGGCACCTTCATAGGCTTTTTTATCTTCAATATCAGCCTGCACAAACCGGTCGAAAATCGCTTCCTGCCTGTCGGTCGGAATGCCTATTCCGGTATCTTTAACAAAAAATTCCACAACAGGGCTGTTATTTTTTTCTTTTAGTTCATAACCAAACTCTATAGTTCCCGAAGGACAATATTTAATCGCATTTTTTAACAGGTTGGTAAGGATGGCATACATCTTTTCTTTATCGGTATGAATAAGTATAATTCTGTCGGTAATACCCGGTTCAACCACTAAATTTAGCCTTTTTGATTCTGCTTCCGGTTTAAAAAAATCGTATAAATAATTAAGCTGCCCATTCAAGTCGTAGGTTTCTAAATTTATTTCCATTTGCCCTGCTTCAATTTTAGAAATATCAATCAGGTCGTTAATGATGTTTAACAAACGGGCGCCGCTATTTTTAATAATTTGAACATATCTGCTAATTTCTTCTTTTGAAAGATTAGGGTTATCAAGCAGGTCGGAAAACCCTAAAATCCCATTCATGGGAGTTCTTATTTCGTGGCTCATGTTGGCTAAAAATGCCGATTTTAAGCGGTCGCTCTCTTCTGCTTTTTCAAGAGCCGCCCGTAACTTTTCTTCCGCCTGTTTCTGTTTGGTCAGGTCAAAATGAGTACCCACAGATCTTATTGCTTTTCCCTTATCATCATAAATAAGATGCGCACGCGATAAAATATGAACCCAATGCCCGTCTTTATGCCTCATCTTAAACTCAACATCATAATGGTCGATGTGGTTTTCGATGGCGTAATTTAACCTTTCCAACGAAAGGTTTCCGCTTTCAGGGTCGGT
This sequence comes from Bacteroidales bacterium, assembly GCA_027011095.1. Taxonomy (GTDB): domain Bacteria; phylum Bacteroidota; class Bacteroidia; order Bacteroidales; family F082; genus B16-G9. The sequence continues at coordinate 5,518 of JALVAQ010000320.1, read as the reverse complement.
TAATTCTTTCCATGTTTCAATGCTGTTTTCAAGCTCATCATCGCGGTATCCCAAAATGCTTTTCCATCTTGGAGAATAGTATATTTCGTTGGTAATCAGATTCCAGTCGTAAAGGCCGTCGTTAGATGCCCGCATGGCCAATTCAAAACGTTCTTCACTTTTTTTAATCATCTCCTCGGCTTTTTTCCGAAAGATGGCTACCCCGATTTGATCCGATACAAATTCCAGCATTTTTTTATCCGATTCGTTGTATGCCGTTGGGTCGGTATAACTTTGTACCACAATGGCACCGGTAACTTTTCCTTCCACTTTTAAAGGTACTCCGAGCCACACCAGCGAATTGGTTCCGTGCCACTCAATTTTTCCCTGGTTTCTCAGCTCTGCTAAACTGTTTAAATCTGCAAGCAGCGATTTTTTAGTTGCTATTACATACCGTGTAATAGTTTTTTTTGCAGGAATATTAGTAAAGTGATCATGTTCATCAGAATAAAACGGCAGCGACAAACTATCTGTTTTATCATCGTACAACGCCACAAAAAAATTGGTAGTATCAATTAAAGTAGCCAGTTCATTTCTTATAAAGCTAATTAAATCCTTAAGGTTATCAGTGGTTAAAACGGCATTTGAAATATTATAAATTATCTCCTTAACCGTTTCGGCTCTTTTTTGTTCCGTAATATCGTTAATTAGCGTGTAAACATTTTCAACATTTCCATCTTTATCTTTTAGCGGAACCAAAAAACTATGTAAATAGGTTTCTTTACCCCATTTGGTTTTATAGGGAGTTTCAAATTCGATGGTTTCACCTCTTGTAACGCACTCTTCGAATTTTTTGGTATAACCCCGCTCAACCAATGGAGGAAAATGCAGTACATTAATAGCTTTGGTGGCTTCTTTTGATGGAGAACCAAGCATGGACAGTAAAGCCTCATTTGCTTCGATGATATTTCCCTCTTTGGTGGCAAGATAGATACCAAGTGGCGAGGACTCGAACAGTAATTTAAATTTTGCTTCTGTTATATCGGTTTTCTTTTGCTTTTTCATACCAAACGCTTTCAGAGATGTAAAAAACTAGTAGCCATCATATTCACATACGATTCAAAGATACTAATGTTTTTAATTTTTATGTATATTTACAAAAAATAATATTTAATCGATTCATTATTAATTCGATAAACCTCTAAAAACTATTTACCATGCAAATTACCGGAATGAAATACGGGGCTCCCATTTTAAAACTTTCAGGCTTTCCCATCCCTGAAATTCTTAATGCAAATGCTACTTTAAACGAAATCGAACAACTCATCAACAAGCGAGGTGGATGTGTTGTTAAGCCTGTATTTTATGGTGGCGTAGGTAAAAAGGGAAAAGCAGGCCTTGTTAGAATTGTAAAAACAGCAGAAGAAGCCCTTCAGGCCAAACACGACCTGTTTTTTGCCGAACACACGTTTCATAATCAGCGTATCCGGTCAAACGGAGTTACCTTTGAAGAGTTTATTCCGTCAGATTACGAGGTTTACTTTAATCTGAATGTGTGTACCTCATCACGCAGGGTTAGTTTTACACTCACTCATCACGGCGGGGTTGATATTGAAGAGCTACCCCCTGAAATGATTGTAAATAAATCGTTTAACGCCCTTACCGGATTAAAAGCGTATCATATAATTGATGCTTTATCCGATTTGGATGCTCCTGCTGAAATAATAAGCCCGTTGGTTCAGTTTTTACCCAAGTTATGGAATTTATACAACGATTTCGGTTTTACCACTTTGGAGTTAAACCCCATCCGCATGGAAAAAGTTGACGACAGGTATGTGCCGGTAGCCTGCGATTTTAAAGCCCAGTTCGATCAGGACAACCCTCACTGGAAAAGGCTTCAGCTGCCTCCCGAAATTTTTCATGCCAACCTGTCGGAGTTTGAAGCCGAAATTAATAAACTCCGTACCTATCAGGGACAAAGCGATGTTGTGGTTATCAACCCCAAAGGAACCATTACCTCATTCATGTTTGGTGGAGGAGCCAACAGCGCCGCCACCGAGGTTTTATCGCAAAAGGCCACCATTTCAAGCGACTTTGGCGGCAATCCTCCCTACGAAAAAATGGCTCAAATTGCCTCCATTGTTTTTAAATACTGGCTTAAACAATCGAATGTGTTGCTAATTATCGGCGGCAAAGCAAACAACACCGACATTTTTGTAACCTACAAAGGAATTTTTGATGCTTTACGAAATTATGTAAACGAAAACGGCAAACCCGATATTTATGTGGTTTCAGGCCGTGGCGGCCCAAATCTTATTAAAGGTTTCACATATGCCGCCAATATTTTAGACTCGTTGGAGATACCGTACAAGTTTTTCGGATACGACAGCTCGATGATTGAAGTGATTCAATACGCAGTTGAAATTGATAATTATTTTCTGGAAAAAGAAAGCTAATATTTTATCAGTCTCAGTGTTAAACTATTAAAATTAAAACAGCATGAACAAAAAATACACCAACCCCTTTTCGTATTTTGCAGGTATTCAAAACTTACAAGATATCGCCCCAAAAGAAGCACGTGTTTGTGTAATGAATATATTAGGCAACGAAAGCCGCAAGGTAACACCGGTTTCGCATGCTTTTAGTGGCGGAAACATTGTTGCAGGCGTTCAGTACGGACGTTCCGGCGTTTTGGAAACTCCCATTGGAGATATCCCTGTATATCCACGTCTTGCCGAAGTAATGAAACATCACCGGTTTGATACGGGTGTTATTTATTTGCCTCCGGGAGCTGTGTTTCATGCGGTTACCGAGCTGTTGCATTACAATAAAAATTTAAAGCGAATTGTAATTGTTACCGAAAAAATGAGCGTGAAAGATCAATTGGTCATCCGCGAAATTTGCCAGTCGAATAAAGTGGATGTTTTTGGTGCCAATTCGCTGGGTGTTGGCGATTCGTGGAACAAAGTGCGCATTGGCGGCGCATTGGGAGGCGATAAGCCCGAAGAGTCGTTGTTAAAAGGCTCCATTGCCATTCACAGCAACTCGGGTAATTTTGGGAATACCATTGCCTCCTATTTAAAAACATCGGGGTTTGGCACCACTACCATTGTGAGTTCGGGTAAGGATAAAATTATTCAGTTTGCTGTGGCGGAGTTTTTAAATGCCGCCCAAAACAACGACCGTACCAAAGCCGTTGTGCTGTATGTTGAACCGGGAGGCCGCTACGAGCAGGAAGCATTAAACATGATAAAAGCCAAAACGCTGAAATTTAACAAGCCTATGATTGTTTGCGTTACCGGCCGGTGGAAATCGCAACTAACGCGTGCGGTAGGCCATGCAGGAGCGCTGGCAGGCGATGGCGATGATGCCGAATCGAAAGAAAAATGGTTTGACGGCTATTTCAGAATGCAGGCCTTCAACCCTGAAAAACCCGAAAAAGTGAGCAAAAAAGGCATCAGGGTAAGCTCCATACAACATATCCCCATGGCAGTAAAAGCTGTTTTTGAAAAACTGGGGTTGGATTATGATTTTGAACCCATCGGCGACTTAAGTCTGAAACCCTGGATGGGGAAGGATTTTAAGCACAAACTGCCGGTTTCGTTACGGCTGCCGGTTGTGGAAGCTATGAGTCCCTACAACAATGAAATTAAAAAATTCAATCGTGAGTTGGGCGCATCTTACCTGCGTCGCCGGATGCGAAATGCTTCGGGAGCCTCCCGCATTGATGCCAACACACAAATTGCAGAGCTGCATACCGTTCCGGTTGTTGATTTGGTGGAGTATCCCTATGAAAGTAACCTCGTTTTTGCCCTTATTAAAGAACATCCGCACAAAGAAGACCTTCCTTTTATAAATGCCTGCCTCAACTATTTAAGCAGCTCGGATATCCGCTATTTTGAAACGGTTGAGTTTGCCACACAAAATGGTGCCACCCCAAATCAGGCGTTAATGGCTGCGGTTAGCATGATGGGAAATCACAAACAGTTTGTAATTGGAAACCAATATATTAAAGGACTTCTGACCTTGCTAACCGAGATGGAAGTGAAAGATAAGTTTTCAGCCTTCGATTTTAATAAAGCAACAAAGCTTGCTGAAAAACTGTTCCCCACAGGCAAACATGCCCCTAGCACATTTGGTAAAATGATTATCAAAAACCTTAACGAAAAACTTAATAAAAGCATCATCATTCAATTTGTACTGCAATATATAAGTAAGCATAAGGTTGAAGATTGCGACCTGTTTCTTATTGCCGCCATTTTAACCGATGTTGCCTTTGAGCCGCTGCTACTGAAAAAAATCAGCAAAAACACCGTGGAAAACATGGTAGCGTTTATGGGAACCGAAGCCAGATTAACCATTCTTGCAGGAATAAACCCATTAAAAAACACGCTGTTAAAAAAAATACGAAGCCGCAGGCCGGTAAAGGTGTTGTTGACCTCATTTACCGAAGTAGCTTTTCAAAGTGTTTTTAACAGGGCTTCGCGGGGAACCGAGTTACAGGAATTTCAAGCCTTGCTGGCTTTAACCCTCACCAACGGGGTAGGAACCATAAGCGCTAAAGGTGCCAAAGAGAGCGTAAGTGCCCGCAACAACATTTCAACCGCTTTTGCAGGATTTATGTCCAATACGGGTCTTGCTCACGGAGGCGCCGGTTTTGAAGCCGTAGAGTTTTTAATTAATTCGTTTAAAAGCGTAAAGTTTTCTGATCCTGCCAAAGTCCCGGCACTCTCAAAGCTTAAAGTGCTTACCAACAAGGTGGCGGTTGAATACCTCCAATACAAGCAAAAGGCCAAGTCGGCAGGCAAAACAAGTTATACCCGGATACCCTGTATCAATCATCCTGTTTTTAAAGGAAAACCGGTGAACATCGACCCGCGCGAAGATTACATCTATCACTATTTTAAGCAGTTGAAAATTAACAATGTTTTTTGGGAGTTTTATCACGAATTGGTAAAATCGTTGTTTGAAACAGGGGTTTCTTCCAGTGTTTATTGTGTTAATATTGATGCTGTTATAGCGGTTATTTCGTTAAAACTGATGTGGTTCGACTACAAAAAGAAACAGATTACCAAAACCGACATGCAAAAAATCGGATTTATCATCTTTTTATTGGGGCGGATGGCAGGTGTTTCAGCCGAAATTGCCGACCACCTCGATCGGGGTCAGGATATGGACTGCCGCACACCGGTTAGCGAAACGGTGTATGTGGTGTAATTATCCCCCGGGGTTCAGCCCGGGGGAGATAAGCCTGCCAACAGACAGGTATGGCACGAGGCGACCGAAAAGGTTGGAGATAGAGAATAACGGCATTATTAATAAATTACATCAATCTGCATTTGAGTAATGTTACCCGTTAAACATTGAGAACCTGACAATCCTACTCCGGTCACCCTTCGATACATTTTTCTCTTGTCGTCGAAAAACACTCAGGGTGACCCGCTTTCATGTTAATAGTTGATGATTGGTCATACCGAATGATGTTTTCGCAGCATCAGCGAAGAAAAATTGTATTGAGACATGTACCATGAATCCAAAC